>CAYMFP010000112.1:0-9097 GCA_964389385.1 uncultured Phycisphaeraceae bacterium
GCCCCCCGTGCGTCCCACGCCCTCGCGGTCGATCTCGCGGTCGGAGTACCACTCCGAGACGACGCGCTCGTTCTCGCCCGGCGCGCCCTCCTGCGGGCGGCGGGCATCGACCACGTCCCCCGCGCGGCCCCACTCTTCCGTCACTCCGTCGCCGGGGCTCGGCTGCTCCCGGCGGAGCTGCTCGGCCCACTCCCGCGCCGCGCGCTCCAGCTCCCGCCGCTCCTCCGGCGTCGCCTGCTCGAGCAACTGCTCGGCCCGGCGGCGGAGCTGCTCGGCCTGCTCGCGCGACCGCTGCGCCTCGCCGCCCCGGCGCGACAACCGCTCCAGTTCCTCGCGGATGCCGTTCCCCGCGCCCCCGCCCCCCTCGCGCTCGCCGCCCTGGCCCGTGTCCCCGGCCGTGCCGGAGGCGGGCCGCTCGGCCTGCCCCGGCGACGCTTCGCCGCCGGCGCCCGGACGCTCCTGCCCCTCGCCCGAGGACGCCCCGCCCGCGCCGGTCCGCTGCGGCTGGTCCTCGCCCCCGGCGGCGTCGGACGGCTCGCCGCCCGCGCCCTCCGGCTGCCCCGGCTCGCCGCCGGGTTGCTGGCCCGGCTGCTGGCCGGGTTCGCTGCCGGGCTGCTGGCCTTGCTGGCCGGATCCCTGGTCCGGCTGGCCCTCCTGCCCTCCGGGCTGTGCGCCCTGCTCGCCGCCGGGACGGGGCTCGCCGGACTGCTCGCCCGAGCCGGGGGCTTCGCCGCCCTCTTCGGGACGCGGCTCGCCGGGCTGCTCGCCCCCTCCGCTCTGCGAGCCGTCCGGACGCGGCTCGCCCGCCGGGGATGGCTCCGTGCCCGGCTCCTCGCCCCGCGGCCCGTTCTCCTGCCCGCCCGGCCGCGGGTCGCTCCCCGGACGCTGCCCGGGGGATCCCTGCGGGCTCGGCTGCCCGGGCACGCCCTCGCGGGGCTCGCCCGTTCCATCGCCGGGCTGCTCGCCCGGGCGCGGCTCGGCGCCCTCGCGCGGCTGCCCTTCGCTTGCCTGATTCTCGTCTGCTTGTCCCTCGCCCGGCTGCTCTCCGGACTCACCCGCGTCCTCGCCCTGCGGCGGCTCCTCCCCGGACTCGGATGCCCCGTCCTGCTGCTCGCCCGCCCCGCCCGGCCTCCGCGGGGCCTCCTCCCGCTGCGGATCGGTCCGCCCCTGGTTCCGCAGCCGCTCGGATTCCTGCCGCAGCGCCTCGCTCAGGCGGCGACGGTCCTCCTCCGCCTGGCGCTGCGCCTCTTCGCGGCGGCGCTCCTCCGCGAGCCGCTCGGCCGCGCGGTCCGCCTGCGCCGGGTCCATCCCCGCCTCGCGCAGCCGGTCGGCGATCGCCCCGCGGTCGCCGAGCTGCTTCAACGCCTCGCGCTGCTCCGGGTCGAGCCCGAGGTTGTCCTGCGGAGATCCGGACGCCTGCCCGCCGCGCTCGGCCGCCTGCTCGGCCCGCTCCTGCGCCGCGAGCTGCTCGCTCAGACGCTCGAGGTCGCGGGCGAGCTGTTCGCGCTCCTCCGGCGTCATCTCCCCGCGTCGGCGTTCGAGTTCCTCCGCCGCGCGCTGCGCGGCCTCCAGATCACCGGACGCCAGCGCGCGGGCCAGGTCCGACTCGAAGGCGTCCGGCTCCGCCCCGTCCTGCGCCAGCGAGCGCCGCAGCGCCTCGTCCGAGGCCTCGGCCGCCGCGGCGCGGTCCTCGAGCCGCGCGGAGAGGCGTTCGAGCGTCTCGGCGGCCTTCGCCTCGGCCTCCTCCGCGTTCGCCCGCCCGGCCGCGAGTTCCTCCTCCAGCGCCCGCAGTTCCTCCAGGTCCTGCTGCACCGCGCCCGAGAGTTCGGGGTCGCGGGCGAGGGCCTCGGCCGACTCGCGGGCCGAGCGGACCGTCTCCGCCGCCGCCCGGGCCGACTCGGCCCGCTCCTGCGCGACGCGCTGCGCCTCGGCCCGCTGCGCCGCGCCGCGGTACGGGAGGAACATCGCCCCCACGGCCGCGCCGAGCGCCAGCGCCGGCCACGCCCACCACGTCCAGTCCCACCGGATCGGCATCGCCTCGCGGAGCTTCACGTGCGGGGCCGTCGCCTCCGCGTCGGCCGTGGCGAGCGCCGCGAACGGATCGCCGGCCCGCCCCTCGCCCCGCCGCGCGAGCGCCCACGCGCTCGACAGCCGGTCCTTGAGCCCGAGCCGCGCGTCCACTTCCGCCAGCGCCGCCAGCTCGCGTGCCCGGCGCACGCCGGCCACGGCCGCACCCGCGGCGCCCGCCAGCACCAGCGGGCCCGCCACGATCAGCCACCACGGCAGCCCCGGCCCCTCGCGCTGCCCCATCCCCCACCCGAACCAGCGGTCCAGCCCCACGACCGCGCCGGCCGCGCCGGCCCCGGCGAGCAGCGCCCAACCCTCGGCCCGCACGAGCCGACGCAGGAAGTCGCGCTGCACCGCCGCGCGGGCGAGCGCCGCCGTCTTCTGCGCGATCCCCCCGAGCGCCGGCGCGCTGCGGCGGTCGGAACCATCCCCGCCGCCGGCCCGAGCCCCGGTCCCGCCTCGATGTTCTGGACGGTCTGCCGGCATCCGATGACTGTACGGGCACGCCCCACGGGAGGTCGCACCCGGTTTGCGGTATCTTCCGCCGCCCGATGACCGCAACGACGACGATGCCGAGCGATCCGGACCATTCCATCCACGTGCCCGACGTGCTTTCGGAGCTGGTCGCCGGGCGGACGCTCGGCGAGCGCGACGCCGACGCGCTGTTCGAGGCGCTGCTCTCCGGCTCGCTCGCCGAGGCGCAGATCGGGGCGCTGCTCGCCCTGCTCCAGGCCCGCGGGCCGACGGCGGACGAACTCGTCGGCGCCGCGCGGGCGATGCGCCGGCACGTGGCCCGCGTCCCCGTGCCGGAGATCCCGGGCGCGGTCGTGATCGACACCTGCGGCACGGGCGGGGCGCCGAAGACGTTCAACGTCTCCACGGCCGCGGCGATCGTCGCGGCCGCGATCGAGCCGCCGCGGGGCTCGGGCGTCTCGCGGATCCTCGTCGCCAAGCACGGCAACCGCTCGCGAACGGGGCGCGGCTCGGCGGAGGTGCTCCAGGCGCTGGGCGTGGACGTCGACTGCGCGCCCGAGGTCCAGGCTCGCTGCCTCGCCCGCGCGGGCGTCTGCTTCTGCTTCGCGATCCACCACCACCCCGCGATGCGGCACGCGGCCGCGGCGCGCCGGGCCCTGGGCTTCCCGACGATCTTCAACCTGCTCGGGCCGCTGACGAACCCGGCCGGGGCGAGCCGGCAGCTCATCGGCGTCGCGCGGGCCGAGCACGTGCCGCTCGTCGCCGAGGCGCTGCGGCGGCTGGGCGCCGAGCGGGCGATCGTGATGCACGGGACCGACGACGGCGGCGGGCCCGGGCTCGACGAGTTCACGCTGACCGGGCCGACGGGGTACGCCGAACTCGCGGGCGGGGCCGTCACGCACCGCTCCGTCGCGCCGGCCGCGCTCGGGCTGGCGAGCGCGGTCTTCGCCGACCTCGCGGTGGAGAGCGTCGAGGCTTCGGCCGAGCTGGTGCGGGGCATCCTCACGGGCGCCGAGCGCGGGGCGAAGACGGAGATGGTCCTGCTCTCGGCGGGGGCGGCGGGCGTGGTCGCGGGCGCGGCCGGCTCGCTCGCCGAGGGGCTGTCGCTGGCGCGGGAGGCCATCGAGTCCGGGCGGGCCGCGGAGACGCTCGCCCGGCTCGTCGAAGCCTCGCGCGGCTGACAGCGCCGCCCGCGTCCCCTACCGCGACGCGGCGAAGGCCGAGGCCCGGCCCGAGCCGCGGGGCCTGGGCGGCGCGGGAGGAACCGGCGGCGTCGCCGCGCCGGACGAGCCCGCCCCGCGGGAGAGCAGCAGCCCGAGCGAAGCCGCCCCCGGCTCGCCCTTCACGTCCATCCGCACGCGCGTCACCGCGCCGTCGAGCCCGATCCACACCGCCTGGTACGCGCCCGCCTCCGAGAGCGGGCCGACCCACAGCACGGAGTCGTACCGCTCGCCCGCCTCCAGCGCCGCGACGATCTCCTCCACCAGGCCTGCGGCGCGGTCGCGGTCCACGAACGCCTCCAGCGGCGCCACGCCGCGGGCCTTGCGCACGTGCGCAACGGCCCCGAGCACCGCCTCCTCGTCGTCCGCGCCGTCCGCGGGCAGGCCGGTGACGCCGGCGCCCTCGATGCGGGCGCCCGCGGCCGCGAGCGTCTCGACGACGGCGGCGAGATGGGAGCGCACCGCCGACGGCAGGGGCGGGTTGAAGTCGCTGACGAGCAGGACCGCGTCCTCGAGCCGCGGCAGCGGCGCGCCGGGCGCGGCGGGGCCCTCGACGGAGGCCGTCACGACGACGGACGGAGCGCCCGACCGCCCGAGGGCCAGGAACGCCCCGCCGCCGACGAGCGCGAGCATGAGCAGCACGCCGCCGACGATGCCCGCGGTGACGCCGCCGGGGGTGGGATGAGCGGCGTGGGGGCGCCCGTGCATGCGGGCCTGGGCCGTGCGGCGGCGGGCCGCGGCGCGGGCCCGGGCGTTGCGGAGCTGCTCGGCCGCGCTGGGGCGGGGCGCGGCCGCGTGGCGGCGTGCGCCGGCCGGGGCGGGCGCGGGGCGGGGCATGGGCGGCGGGGGAGGCGTCGGATCGCGGTCGACCTCGTACCGCCCCGACCACCAGTTCACGAGGCGCAGCCGCGGCGCGGTCCGCGGGCCCTCGTCGAAGGGCATGGCCCGCGGCGCGGGCACGGGCGGGGGCGTCCCCGCGCGGCGGAGGTGCACCGGCTCGGCCGGCGCCACGGCCGCGCGAAGCTCGGCGAGTTCCTCCGCCGGCGCCGGCTCGACCGGCACCGGGGCCGGGTCGTCGCACCCGCCGACGGCGCCCGCCGCCCCGAGGCTCGGGAGCTGCGCCGGGCGCACGGCGAACGGGTCCTCGGCGGCGAGCACGACCTCGACGTCGGCCAGCATCTCCGCGGCCGAGCGGTACCGCTTCTCGTAGTCCGCCATCGCGCGGCGCACGATCCATCGGAGCGACTCGGGGCACCGCTTGGAGATCCGGCTCAGCGCCCCGTGCGCGGGGAACGAGTTCTCGATCACGCTGTAGAGCACGGCGCCGGCGCCGTAGATGTCGAACCGGGCGCCGTCGATGTCGTGCACCCGCGCGCCCTTGAGCGCCTGCCGCACCATCTCGGGGTCGCGGAAGTATTCCGTCCCGTGCGTCGTCAGGGTCATCGCCGACCGCAGCGGCGTGATGAGCCCGAAGTCCACCAGGTGCGCCGAGCCGTCCTGCGCGACGATGATGTTGTCCGGCTTGACGTCCTTGTGCCAGAGCCCGCCGCGGTGGTACGCGTCCAGGCTCACCAGCAGGTCCCGCACGTGCCGCAGCGCCGCCCGCAGACGCGCCGCGTCGAGCCCGTCGGGCGTCGAGGACTGCCCGTGCAGCCGGTCGGCCACGATCGAGAGGCTCTCCCCGGGCACGTACGCCATCGCGTAGTAGAACCGCTCGTCGCTCAGCTCGTGCTCGAGGATGAGCCCCATCTTCTTCGCGGCGTCGAGCGAGCGGCTCTCCCGCACGATCTGCGGCAGGCTGCTCCCGTCCGTCAGGCTGAACGACTTGATGACGACCTTGTCCACCGGCTCCCCGAGCCGGCGCTCCAGCCCCGCCCGCTTCTCGGGCGTCGGCTCCGCGACGTACAGCTTGCCCCCGGACCCCCCGCCCGGCAGCGACCCGACGACGCGGTACCCCGGGAACATCCCCGCCCGTCCCTTCGCCCCACCCACGCCTTCCTTCATCCCCCTCCCACGCCCCATCGCCCGCCCCCCTTCTTCCCCCGCCGGCAGACGCTTCGGCAGGTCCGGGCCCGGCGCGTGCGCCATCGCCTGCGGCAGGCGGTGCTCGAGCCCCTCGGCCATGCCCCCGAGCCCCAGGAACCGCACCGGGTGCCCGAAGCAGACCCGGTAGAGGCAGAGCCCGGCCGTCTGCAGCTCGTTCGTGAACGCCCGCCCGTAGTGCCCGCTCGCCGACCACCGCCCGATCACCACGTTCAGGGTCACCAGCGCCGAGAAGACCAGCGCGACGATCAGCGCCCCGAAGAACCGGAACGTGTCCCCCACCATCCCGCTCACGAACCGCCAGGTGTGGGCGATGAGCATCCCCAGCCCCTGGCACAGGCGGATCGTCAGGAAGACGATCAGCCCGAACGCCAGGCCGACGAGCAGCACCCCGACCAGCACCGCCAGCACCGTCAAGCCCGCCGTCATCGCGTCGCTCCAGCGCCCCGAGGGGCGGTCGTGCCCGGCGGGCTCCCCCGCCCCGCGTCTCGGGGGCGGGGAGGGCGGCTCAGCCGAGCGTCTGCACCTCGTCCTGCTTCCTCAGCTCCGTCTGCCGGTGGTAGATCTCCGCGATCGCGTCGTCGAACGCGTCCGTATCGAACTCCGCCGGCAGGTCCGCGGCCGAGTCGGCGGGACCGTCCTCCGCCGCATTGGGATCCAGGGCGATCCCGTTTCGCCGCGCCTCGTCCAGCTCGTCGGCCGTGAACGAGTAGGTGGCGATCACCCGGCTCAGCTTCCGCCGCAGCAGCTCCCGGACCTTGGTCAGGCGCCGCGAGACCGTCGGCTCGGAGACCCCCAGCGCCGCCGCGACCTCCTTGCCCGGCTGCCCGTCGAGCACCCGCATCCGGTAGATCGAGAAGTCCATGAAGTCGGCCTCGCGCTCCACCATGCGGATCGCGGCCTCCACCTTCGCCCGGAAGACCGCCGCCTCGTACTGCTCGTCCGCCCCCTGCGCGGCGTCGGCGACCATCCACGACTCCTCGAACGCCGCGTTGCCCTTCCCACCCCCGCGCTTCAGGGCCATCCGGCGGTCCATCTCGTCCCCCAGCACGTGCTTGGCGATCGCCAGCAGCCACGTGCTGAACCGCGCCCCGCGCGCGGGGTCGAACCGGTCGATCGAATCGGAGAGGGCGGCCATCGTCTCCTGGCTCAGGTCCCGGACCGTCTCCACCCCGATCCGGCCCTTGCCCCACTTCGTGAGCTGGGCGCGGATCACCGGGCCGAACGTCTCCCAGAGTTCGAACCACGCCGCCTCGTCGTTCGAGCGGAGCCGGGCGATGAATCCGCTGGTGAGCTGGCTGGTCAGCATGGCGGGCGGCCTTCCTGGAACGGACCGGACGGGGTCGGACGAGCGCGGCCGCCGGAGCGGCCTTCCCTTTCTAGAGGATACCTGACCCCGGACCCGCGCCTGCGCCCCCGCCGGAACGGCGCAAACGCCGCCGAATGACCGCAAATACCTGCAAAGCAATATCTTACAGCGCAATCACAAAATTCTGCGCCTCCGGCTGAAAACCCGCACGACCGTTTCCCACGGAGCCCCCGACGCCCGGACCGCCTCGGAACGGGCCGAGAACCACGCGACACACCGGGCCACGCGGAACCCGCACGCCCGGCTCCGGCGGAACGGCCGTGCCGGCCCCCGCCTCAAGGTGCGAAGGAGCAGCCATGGGTTTGGTGAAGAACGTCGTCCGCTTCGGGGTGATCGGAACGCTGGCCGGCGGCGGGCTGATGGTCGTCGCCGAGACCGCCCGTCCGGGGAGCGTCTCCGCCATCTTCGGGCAGGGCAAGCAGGCGATCGCCGGGGTCATCGACCGGAACATCGACGATCCGGTCGCGCTGCGGGCCCAGATCGCCCAGCTCGAGGCGCAGTACCCGAAGAAGATCGCCGAGGTCCGCTCCGACCTCCGCGACGTCCGCGACCAGATCACGCAGCTCTCCCGCAAGGTCAAGGAGAGCCGCATGGTGGTCCAGCTCACGCAGGCGGACCTGGAGCAGCTCGACACCGGGCTCGCCCGGGCCCGCGAGGTCCAGGCCCGGAACCCGGGCGCGATCGTCCGCATCAGCCTCGACAAGGGGCGGGTCGACCTCCGCGACGCGCTGAACGAGCGGCGCGGGATCGAGCAGACGATGCAGGTCCACGCGAACCTCGTCGTCGAGCTCGAACGCGACCTCGGCTACCTCACCGAGCAGGAGCACCAGCTCGCGGAGCTGCTCACGAAGCTCGAGACCGAGCACGCCGAGTTCCAGGGCAAGCTCGCCGCCCTCGACATGCAGATCGACTCCATCGCCCGCAACGACCGCATGATCGCGATGATGGAGGACCGGCAGAAGACCATCGACGAGCACAGCCGCTACCGCGCCGCCGGGCTCGACCAGCTCGACTCCCACATCGCCCGCATCCGCAGCCAGCAGCAGGCCCGCCTCGAGTCCATCGCCGGGCGCCAGCAGGACAAGGACTACCTCCGCGAGGCCCAGTACCTGCTCGACGTCGAGGCCCGCGGCGATCGCGCCGAGCCGGTGCGCACCCCGGCCCCCGGCCGCATCGACGCCCTCCTGACCGCGCCGGAGATCATCGACGTCGACCCGGACGCGCCGGAGACCACCACGGCCCACGCCGACGAGATCTGACCCCGGCCCGAGATCGACCACAACCACCGGCCCGCCGGCGCTCCCAGCGCCGGCGGGCCTTTGCGTTACGGGCCCGGCCCCGCGGCCGCCGCCCTCCCCCCACGGCGCACGCAAAGACCCGCGGCCGTCCTCGCGCCGGCCGCGGGCAGCGTGTGGTCACCCGATCACGCGGGGCAGCCGCCGCGGAACGCGCCCAGGAACCCGAGCAGGTCGTTCACGTCGACCGAGCCGTTCCCGTCGAAGTCCGACCCCGCGCCCTGGACGCGGAACGCCCCCAGGAAGCCCAGCAGGTCGTTCACGTCGGCCGCCCCGTTCCCGTCGAAGTCGGCGGGGCACGACTCCGTCGCCCGGGCCGTCTCGTTCGCGAGGACGATGACGCGCCCTTCCCAAACGTTCGCGGCGGCGAAGTCGAGGTCGCCGTCCCCGTCGAAGTCGCCGAGCGTCCCGCGCACCGAAACCCCGCCGGCGGCGAAGGCCTGCCCGGCGCGGAAGGTGCCGTCGCCGTTGCCGATCGCGACCACCACGCCCGACTGGCCCGGACCCGAGGTCAGCAGGTCGGCGAGGCCGTCGTTGTTCACGTCACCGATCACAAGCAGCCCGCTCGCCGAATCGGCTTCGTACCGGGCAGGGGAGCCGAACGTCCCGTCGCCGTTGTTGAAGAAGAT
>CAYMFP010000113.1:0-5689 GCA_964389385.1 uncultured Phycisphaeraceae bacterium
CGCCCCTTTCCTCCCCGTCCTATCCACCCCCCCCGGCCTCACGGTCTCTCTCTTCCGGATCGCACGATCCCATCGCGTCCGCCGGCGCCGGCCGGCGGACGCGGTTCGCAGCACGGCGAGACGCGCGAGCCGCACCGCTCGCCCGACCCGCTCTCCCCTCGGGGCGACGGCGCTCCGGCGTCGCCTCCCTTCCTCGCGGTCTGTTCTCGTGCAGACCGTTCTCCGCCGCCGGCCCGCGCGGCCGGATCTTCCGACGGCGGCGCGTTCCGCGGACGCGAGAGCCCACGGAACGCTTCCGGGCCTGGACACCCCCGGCCCCGCAGGCCGGCGTGCGCGGCGTTCATGACGCGAGCGCCGCGGCGTCGGCGAGGAGGACACGGCATGAAGGCTCTGATCGTCACCGCGGCCGCCGTCGGCACGGCCGTCACCGCATCCGCCCGCGCCGGCGTCGTGCTGTCCGCTCAGATCGATCCGCTCGGCACGCTCGGCGGCGCCTGGTCCGAGGCGTTCGGCATCAACGAGCAGGGGCAGGTCGTGGGGTGGTCGGAGGCCGCGGGGGGGCGGATCCTCGCCTTCGTCTGGTTCGACGGCGTGATGTCGCCGCTGCACGGGCTGCCCGGGGCGTTGCGGTCGAGGGCGAACGACATCAACGAGCTGGGGCAGATCGTCGCGGCCGCCTCGACCGCCGAGTGCGTCGCGATCAGCATCGAGACCAACATCGCCGGGATCGTGATGGGGTGCCCGATGATGGCGATGAGCGGGAACGTCAGCCAGCCGGGGGGGGGCATACCCGGCCTGCGTCCAGTTGAACGACCAGCTCTGCATCGCGCCCATCCAGACGAGCGCGGCGTGCAGCAGCGTGAGGGGGAGCCACGCGAAAGGAACGAGACAGGCGGCGCGCAGGGGCCAGAATCGGAGCCTCGCCCCCCGGATGCCCGACCGCACCGCCAGCACGGCGACCGCGGCGCCGATGACGACGACCGGCAGGTGGCACGGCGTCAGCAGGACGGTCTCGGGCCAGCCGGCCAGGGTGCTCCGGAGATAGTCCCGCATGTCCGCGTACGGCTCGGCGATCCTTCCGAAGATCGCGAAGGTGTACACGGCCGAGGTGATCAGCAGGCTGGCCGCGCCGGTGCAGACGCAGAGCGGCGTCGGCGTGTCGCGGGCGATCCGGAGGAAGACATGCGCGATCGTCCGGCGCATGCGCGCAGCATACGGGACGCCGCGGGCCCCGAGAAGCCTGAAACTCCTCGCTCAACCGGCGGGCGGTGGGCCGGCCGCGCGTCGCGCTTCCGGGCTGCCGTTCTGCCCGTCTGCGATCCGCCCTCTCCGGTCACACCGTGACCGGCGCGTTCGACTCGTCGAGCACGCGGTGGGCGTACGTGTTCATCGCGTCGCGGAGCTGCTCGAACGACTCGAGGACGTAGTAGATCGGCTGGTAGTGGTCGATCTCGAACGACGTCTCGCAGACCCGCTCGAGGTCGAACGGGCGGCGTTCGGGCTGCTTCCCGTTCTCTCCCTCGAGGGCCCACTTCGCCTCGCCGTGGCTGCTGATCAGCCCGGAGCCGTAGAGCTTGAGGCGCCCGTCCTCGTGGATGAGCCCGAACTCGACGGTGAACCAGAAGAGGCGGCCGAGGCGCTCGACGTGCTCTTTCGTCCCCGCGTGCAGGGCGGCCTTGCCGTAGGTCTGGAGGAACTCGGCGAAGACGGGGTCGGCGTGCAGGGGGACGTGCCCGAAGACGTCGTGGAAGATGTCCGGCTCGGGCAGGTAGTCCATCCGGTCCTTCGGGCGGATGGTGATCGTCGTCGGGAACTCGCGCCGGGCGAGGCAGGCGAAGAAGGCCTTGGCGGGCAGGTAGCCGGGCACGGCGTTCGACTGCCAGCCCGTGAGGGGGCGGAGGTACTCGTTGATCCCCTTGAACGCCGTGCCGTCCTCGCGCTTCGCCTCGCCGTAGAGCAGCGGCACCCGGTCCGGCACCAGGTTGATCGCCCGCAGCCCCGCGAGGAAGACGTTGGAGGCCTGCCGCTCCAGCACGCTCCACCGCTTCTCGTAGAGGAGCTTCCACGTCTCGTGGTTCTCCGCGTTGTAGCGGTCCCAGTGCTGCGTGACGTAGAAGGTGTGGGGGTCGATCCGCTCGGCGGGCAGGTCCGCGGCCGCGTCGGCCGCCGCCTGGGCCCGGACGTGCTCTTCCCCGTCGATGATGTTGTTGTAGTTGATGTCGCTGCGCATCGCACGGCTCCGCGGCGGGCCCGGGTGGCGCCCGCCCGGGGGAGGCTATGTCGACGGTGACAGAATGTCGAAAGGCATTCGCCGCGCGGGCGTCCGCGGGTTCGCCGCCGTGCGGCCAGGCGTGTTCAGCCGGCGGCGAAGCACGCCCACGCCTCCGCCTCGGCGATCGCCTGCTCGGCGGCGATCGCCTCCTCCGCGGGCGCATTCGGGCGCCGGCGGTCCGCCGCCGCCCGGACCGAATCCCGCGGGTCCGCCCGCACGATCGGCGTGTCCGAGCCGAAGACGAGCCCCCGCCCGGGCTCGAGCCCCGCGTCGATCAGCTCCCGCAGCGGGAGCACGCGGCGCAGCCGGTCCGGCACGCCGCGCCGCAGGGCCTCCACGTCCGCCAGCAGGTGGCACGGCTGCGGGGAGCAGACGACGCCGAGGCGGGCGAACCGCGGCACGTCCGCCGCGTCGACCAGCTCGGCGTGCTCGATCCGGTATCCCGGCGTCCGGGGGCGGACCTCCTCGATCGCGTCCAGCACCGCCCGCACCGCCGCGTCGCCGATCGCGTGCGCCGCGAGCGGGAGCCCGAGCGCGTCCGTCCGCCGCACGGCCTCGCGGATCTCCTCGGCCGTGGCCATCGGCGTGCCCCGCGGGTGCTCCGGGCGCCCGTCGGCGTAGGGCTCGAGCATCCAGGCCGTGCGGCTGTTGAGCGTCCCGTCCGCGAAGAGCTTGGCGCCGCCGAGGCGGATGCGTTCGCCCTCGAACGAGCCGCGCCGGGCGGCCATCTCCGGCAGGTCCTGCACGAGGGGGAAGAGCACCGCCCGCAGCGGCAGCTCCCCCGCCCGGTCGAGGTCCGCGAGCACCTCCGGCAGCCAGGGCTGGGCCTTGAGGTCGTGCGCCTCGGCGAACCCGAGCCCCGCCAGGTGCGCGCACGCGGCGCGGACGTGCTCGCGGCGTTCCTCCGCCGCCGGCTCCGGCACGGCGCTCCAGCAGTCGAGGGCCGCGCGCTCCAGCAGCACGCCGGTCGGGCTCCCGGAGGCGTCGCGGAGGATGACGCCCCCGGGCGGGTCCGGGGCGTCGCGGCCGATGCCCGCGGCCGCGAGCATCGCGGAGCTGGCCATCAGGGCGTGGTAGTCGAAGCACCACGCCAGGCACGCCCGCCCCGCGCAGGCGCGGTCCAGTTCCGCCAGCGGGGGCCAGACGGGCGAGTCCCACGCCTCGGGACGCGCCGAGTGCGCCAGCACCGGCGCGCCGTCCGGCAGCGTCCGCGCCCGCTCGGCGACCGCGTCGAGCAGGTCCCCGGGCGAGCGGCACGCGGAGAGATCCAGCATGGCCTGCGCCCGCCCGAGCTGCGCCAGGTGGCAGTGCGCCTCGCGCAGCCCCGCCCGCGCGCCGGGCGGGCCGCCCGCGTGCTCGCTCACGCCTCCGCTCCCTCGGCCTCGCGCCCCTCCAGCAGCGCCGCGAGGCGAGCCTCCGCGTCTTCCGGGGCGTCGATCGGCGGGGTGAACTCGAGACGGATGATCCCGTACGCGCCGCGGACGTCCATCCCGTCCTGGTCGACGCCGACGCAGACCGGCTCCTGCGGGCTCACGCCGAGCAGGCGCTCGGCGAGGCGGGTCAGGCGCTCGCGGTCCGCGTTCGCGAGGCGGATGAGCCTGCCCTCCACGGGGCGCAGCGTGTTCGGGCGCACGAACTCCGGCGCGTCGAGCACGTCCCCGGCGTACTTCACCCCGTCGATCTCCCCGCGCACCCAGTGCGGGCGGCGCGGCTTGCCGTGGTAGGCGACGTACCGGTCCGCCGTGCCGTCGGCCTCCGCGTCGAACTCGCGCAGGCGGAGCAGGGCCTGCACGCCGTCCTCGCCCTCGCTCGGCAGGTGCAGCACCCACTCCTCGCCCTCGATCATCTCCGCGCTCGCCTCGCCGACGACGGTGAAGTCCCGTCCGTCGACGACGAAGCGGAAGTCGAACGGACGCCCGTCGACCGTCAGGGTGCCGCGGACGAAGGAGCGGAAGAAACGCCGCGCGGCCGCGGGATCCGCGCCGCGCTGGGCCTCGTCCGAGGGCGAGGGGGGCGGGGAAGGGTCCGGCCGTCGTGGCTCCGCGGTCATGGCAGCATTGTGGGGCGGCCGCGCCGGCGCGGCAAATCGGAACGGTCGCGGCCGCTTCGGGCGGCCGTCCATCCGGCCCCCGGCTCGGCGTCCGGGAACGCCATTGAGCAGGTGTCTGCCCGGGGCGTTCGCTCGTGAGCGAGGCCCGCGGCGGCCCAGATGAGCATGCTCGGGAGTCGAACCTAGTGATCGGCGGCCCCGGGCCATCGCTTCCGCCGGGCCGGTGAGGAGCCAGGCGGGGCTTGGGCGGGGTGCGGGCGGCCCATCATTTCGGCGTGACGGGAGTCTTTCGGGACGCGCAAGCCCGGCTCCGGCGAGGCTTCCGGCCGCCGCGATGCCCGGTCTGTGCCATCTCCGGCCCCGTCTGTGCGCCCGGCATCGGACGAGCGCATGAGACAAGGGCGTCCGCGATCGGCACAAACCGACCGCGGACGCCCTTGCCCGGGCGTTGACTCATGAGCTTCGACCGCTCCGCGATCCAACGCGAAGAGGGCCGATCAACGTCGGCCGCGTCGTGCGAAGCTCATCTCCGCCTGGATTGGCTCTCGGGCGCCGGGCGCGGCGTCGGAACAAGTCCGGGCCGCGACCGTCGGACGGGCCCCCGCTCTCCGGCCGAGCCGCCTCGCGGGCCGCCGGCCGTGCATTCGAGCGGATGCCCGGGCGTCCTCCGTCCCGCCCCACGCGGGGCCCGGTCCGGTCCCGGGCGAAGGCCCTACGGCCTCAGAGCCGGGTCGCCTTGCGGCGGGTCGCCTTGCGGCGGGTCGTCGCCGGAGCGGACGTGCCGGCCTTCTTGGCGGTCTTGCGGGCGGCCTTCTTGCCCGTCTTCTTCGCCGTCTTCTTGGCGGCCTTCTTCGTGGTCGCCTTCTTGGCGGTCTTCTTGGCGGTCTTCTTGCCCGCCTTCTTGGTCGTCTTCTTCGCGGCCTTCTTGGACGCTTTCTTCGTGGTCGCCTTCTTGGCCATCACTGTTCCCTTCTGTGCTCGTCCGCCGGCGCCCCGGAGCACGCGCTCCGCGGGCTCGGATCGTTCGCTTGTCCGTTGGGCTCTACGTGCAGTGACCCGCCGGCGATGCGCTCTGCGTATCGGATCTACGCAGACACGTGCTTGAGCAATCCACTCTTCGCACAGACAAGCAGAGCAACTCGAACCACAAGATACATCGGATTCGTGATCGAGCAGGGAAACCAACGCTCGGCCACGCACTTTTTTTCACCGAACGCGCGAGAACGCGCGCTGACGACAGCAACCGACAGCCCGCGCCGCGCTCCGCGCGCTCTCCGCCACGCACGCTCGACGCCGCGCAGCGCTCCACAAGCGGGCACGTTCGCGCACGATGCCCGCACGTTCGCCGCAGCTGCGCGCACCGCCGC
>CAYMFP010000113.1:5789-9028 GCA_964389385.1 uncultured Phycisphaeraceae bacterium
CGCGCACCGCCGCGCGCCCGACGGCGCGTAGACTGCCCCGACTTCTCCACCGGAGCCACGCGTTGAACACCATCACCGTGACCGAACTCGCCTGCGGCATGCCGCTCATCGTCGAACACACCGCGGCCGCGCGTTCCCTCGGCCTCACCTGGCTCCTCCCCGCCGGCAGCGCACGCGACCCGCGCGACCGCCTCGGACGCAGCGCCATGACCAGCGAGCTGCTCCTCCGCGGCGCCGGCGACCGCGACTCGCGCCAGCAGGCCGACGCGTTCGACCGCATCGGCGCCTCCCGCTCGGCCGACAACGGCGCCCGCATGATGAACGTCAGCGCCACGCTGCTCGCCTCGCGCCTCCCCGACGCGCTGCCCCTCATCGTCGACATGGTCCGCTCGCCCCGCATGAGCGAGCAGAGCATCGAGCCCGTCCGCGACCTTTGCCTTCAGGCGATCGAGTCGCTGGCCGATGAGCCGCAGCAGCGAGCCCTCTACGCCGCCCGGGCGCGCCACTTCCCCGAGCCGCTCGACCGCACCGGCCTCGGCACGCCGGAGGGCATCAACGCGCTCACGCGCGACGAACTCCTCGAGGGGTGGCACGCCCTCGCCAGGCCCGTCGGCTCGGTCCTCGGCGTCTGCGGGCCCGTCGACGCCGCCGAGATCGCCGACCGCCTGAACGCGCTGCTCGACGGCTGGACCGGCTCCACCCCCGACGTCGACCTCGGCCCGCGCCCCGCGCGCGGCTACGGGCACGAGACCGACGACTCCAACCAGGTCCAGATCATCCTCGTCCACGACGCCCCCCCCGACGGGCACGAGGACGCCCCGCTCGAGAAGGTCCTCACCGCCGTCCTCTCCGGCGGCATGTCCGGGCGCCTCTTCACCGAGGTCCGCGAGAAGCGGGCCCTCTGCTACTCCGTCAGCGCCAGCTACCGCCCCGAGAAGGCCTTCGGGAGCGTCACCGCCTACGTCGGCACCTCCCCCGACCGGGCGCAGGAGTCGCTCGACGTCCTCCGCGGCGAGCTCGAACGCGTCATGCAGACCGGCGTCGACCGCGAGGAGTTCGACCGCGCCGTCGTCGGGCTCAAGAGCCGCATCGTCTTCTCGGGCGAGAGCACGAGCGCCCGGGCGGCCGCCATCGCCAGCGACTACCACCGCATCGGCCGCCCCCGCTCCCTGGAGGAGAAGGCCGGCGAGATCGACGCCGTCACCCTCGACCGCCTCAACGACTACCTCAAGCGCCGAACCCTCGGGCGCATGACGATCCAGACCCTCGGCCCCAAGCCCCTCGCCGCCCCCGCCGACTGACCCGGCGAGGCCGGGGGAGGGAATGACCCCGCCGCGGGTTCATGCGTTCCGGCGTCCGCCTGCCGGAGGCCGGAACGCCTGCCCGGAGGGCGGGCACGGCCGCGAATGAGGCCGAAGCCGCCTCATTCGTGCCGCCGCCGGCCTCTACACTCCCGCCCCATGCCCCCCCGGATCGCCCGAGCGCTGACCCACTACGCCCTCCTCGTCGTCCTGCTCGCCGGGCTGGGCTTCTTCCTTCTTTATCCGCTGGCGCTCATGATCCGCGGCGGCTTCGCGGCCGACCCGGCCACCGGCACGGGCTGGACCCTCGTCCACCTCCGCCTCATCTTCGAGGACCCCGCCTCCCTCCGGGGCATCACCAACGCCCTGCTCATCGCCTGCTGCACCACCCTCCTCAGCGCCCTGATCGCCCTCCCCCTGGCGATCCTCAGCGCCCAGTACCGCTTCCCGTTCAAGACGGCCCTGAACGCGGCCGTGCTCGTCCCACTCATCCTCCCCCCGTTCGTGGGCGCTCTCGGCATGCGCGCAATCCTCGGACGCCAGGGCGCGCTCAACGAGATCCTCGGCGTCGACTGGGACGTCCTCGGCTCGGCCAAGTTCCTCGGCGTCGTCATCGTCGAGGCCCTGCACCTCTACCCCATCTTCTTCCTCAACGCGACCGCCAGCCTCGCCAACCTCGACCCCGCCCTGAACGAGTCGGCCGAGAACCTCGGGGCCGGGCCCTGGAAGCGGTTCTTCCGCATCACCCTCCCCCTCATCCGCCCCGGGCTCTTCGCCGGCGGCACCATCGTCTTCATCTGGTCGTTCACCGAGCTGGGCACCCCGCTCATGTTCGACCTCTACAACGTCACCCCCGTCCAGATCTTCTTCGGGCTCAAGGAGGTGGAGAACTCCGCCACCCCGTACGCCCTCACCCTCGTCCTGCTCGCCGTCAGCGTCGCGGCCTACGCCCTCGGCAAGGCCGTCTTCGGCCGCCGCGGGTACGAGATGTACTCCAAGGCCTCCCGCGCCGGCGAGGAGAAGCGCCTCGCCGGGCCCGCCGGGTGGCTCGCCGCCGCCGGCTTCCTGCTCGTCACGCTGCTCGCGGTCGTCCCGCACCTGGGCGTCGTGCTCCTCAGCCTCGCCGAGCCCGGCTCCTGGTACCGCAGCGTCCTCCCCGAGGCCTTCACCCTCGCCCACTTCTCGGAGGCCCTGGGCGCCCCGGACTCGTTCCGCAGCATCCAGAACTCCCTGTTCCTCTCCCTCGTGGCGATGTTCCTGGACATCGTGTTCGGGATCGTCGTCGCCTACCTGCTCGTGCGCACGCGCATCAAGGGCCGCGGGCTCCTCGACGCCCTCTGCATGCTCCCCCTCGCCGTCCCCGGGCTCGTCATGGCCTTCGGCTACGTCGCCCTCACCCTCCGCTGGCCGTTCGGGCAGGGCGACCCGCTCGAGGGCGTCCTCGCCGTCTTCGGCACGAGCCCCAACCCCTTCCCGCTGCTCATCATCGCCTACTCCGTGCGGCGTCTGCCCTACATCGTCCGCTCGACCGTCGCCGGGCTCGAGCAGACCTCGGGCGAGCTGGAGGAGGCGGCCGTGAACCTCGGCGCCTCGCGCCTCCTGGCCGTGCGCAAGGTCATCGTCCCCCTGATCATGGCGAACCTGATCGCCGGCGGGCTGCTCGTCTTCAGCTTCGCGATGCTCGAGGTCTCCGACAGCCTCGTCCTCGCCCAGCGGTCGATCCACTACCCGATCACCAAGCAGATCTTCGCCCTGAGCGAGCGCCTCGGCGACGGCCCGTACGTCGCCAGCGCCATGGGCGTCTGGGGCATGGCCCTGCTCACCCTCACCCTCGTCGGCTCCAGCCTCCTCCTCGGCAAGAAGCTCGGCGCCATCTTCCGCGTCTGACCCCACTGTATAGACCGGACACATGGTTTACAGGTGTTCGGGGACATGGTT
>CAYMFP010000114.1:0-9026 GCA_964389385.1 uncultured Phycisphaeraceae bacterium
AGAACGCCCCACCCTACCCGACCCCACCCCCACCCCCCCCACCCGCTCCGTCCGGTCCCGCCCGCCGGTCAGGAGCCGCAGCCGTCGCGGAACGCGCCGAGGAACTCGAGCAGGTCGCCCACCGTCGCCTCGTAGGCCCGGTAGCCGCCGAGGAAACTCATCAGGTCCAACACGGTGACGACCCCGTCCGCGTCGACGTCCGCGGCGCAGGGCGGCGCGGCCTGGTACACGCTCGGAGAGCCGTGCTGCGGCAGCCCCGTGTTGAGCAGGAACCCGTCCAGCGCCCGGAACTCGCCGTCCATCCAGTAGATGCCGGGGACGCACGTGCCCCCGACCGGGGCGATCGTCGCCCGCGGCGTCAGCGGCTCGGACGCCCGGTTGGCGCCGTTCCGGTCCGCGTTCTCATCGAGGACGAGCACGCTGTCGACGACCTCGCCGCGGGCATCCACGACCAGCGCGACGTACGACTCGTTCTCCACGGCGTTGCGCGGCAGCCACGCGTCGAACCGGTGATCTCCGAAGATGTTCCGGGCGTTGATGTTCCCCCACGTGTACGTCTCGCCCGGCTTGAGCACGCGCTGCCCCACGACGGCGTATGGAGAGAGGCCGTCCGCCTTGCCGAACCCGGGCGAGTGCACGTCGGCATCCCACAGCTCGACCGACCAGCCGCTGATGTCCACCGGCTCCGATCCGCTGTTCACGATCTCGATGAACTCCGCGTCATCCCCGAAGGAGTACCCGAGGATCTCGCTCACGACCACGCCACCCATGGACGGACCGACAACCAACGCGGCCACTGCGGCCGCGGCGACACTCTTGCCTTGCATGAACATGCTCCCCTGAAAACGAATGCACTCGGGCGGTGGACCCTCCGCCCGCTCAGAATCTACAGGGGGAAAGCCCCGCAGCCAGCCCCTGCGCTCGACGGGGAAGAATTTTTGCTGAATTCCGGAACCGCTCCCGGAGAGATCGGGTGGGTGAAACGCCTCAGACGCGCGTTTTTGCCACAACTTCTTGCGCGGCAGTAACTTCTGCTTCCCGCCCCGGGCGATCTCCGGGGGCGTGCCGGACAGGGCGTCGGCCCCACCTCCGATGGTCCGCGGCCTCGCCTATAACCCGCCCCCCTGCGCCACGAAAGCGGCGGCCTAATCCGCCGCCTCCGCCGGCTGCCCGGGCAAGACCCTGCTAAAATCCGAACAGATTGCAGGGCGATGGGCGGCGGGGGCGAATGCCCGGGGTGGATTCTGTTGCCCTTCCGAACGGCCCACGTCCGATAGTGTCGGGGCCCGACCCCTGCCACCATGGAGGGTGGAAATGACCGACGCGGCTGTCGCAGCCCGACCGACGAAGAGTTCCCGCACCCGCGCCACGGCCGAGTCCATGGCCAGCAAGCAGCGCGATATCTCCGTCTCCGAGTTCTTCGCCAAGAACCGGCACCTGCTCGGGTTCGACAACCCCCGCAAGGCCCTGCTCACCACGGTCAAGGAGGCCGTGGACAACTCCCTCGACGCCTGCGAGGAAGCCGGCATCCTGCCGGACATCACCGTGCACATCGAGGAGCTGGCGCCGCCGAAGTCCGCCGCCGCCCCCACCCGGTACCGGGTGACGATCCTCGACAACGGGCCCGGCATCGTCCGCAAGCAGGTCGAGAACATCTTCGGGCGCCTGCTCTACGGCTCGAAGTTCCACCGCCTCAAGATGTCCCGCGGGCAGCAGGGCATCGGCATCTCGGCCGCGGGCATGTACGGGCTCATGACCACCGGCAAGCCGATGGTCATCAAGACCCGCCCGCACCGCAAGAAGCCGGCCCACCACATGGTGCTGGCGATGGACACCTCCAAGAACCGCCCGGAGGTGACGCTCGACGTCGAGACCGACGACTTCCCGGAGACCACGAGCGGCACCGGGACCATGGTCTCCATCGAGATGGAGGCGAAGTACGTCAAGGGGAAGGCGTCGGTCGACGCCTACCTCGAGCAGACGGCGATCGCCAACCCGCACGCCCAGATCACCTTCATCCCCCCGGCCCGCGCCGGCGAGGACGACGACCAGCCGACCCTCGCCCACGCCGCCCCGGTGCCGGACGCCACGGCCAACGTCGCCATCCACGAGGCCGAGGACGTCCACCTCACGCACGAGAACGTCGTGCGCACGCTGGAACTGACCGACCGCGTGATCTTCCCCCGGGCGGTCGAGGAGCTGCCGCCCGAGACGAAGGAGATCAAGCCCCACCCGCACGGCGTCGAGCTCGGCGTCTTCCTCCAGAAGCTCAAGGCGACGGAGGAGAAGCAGCTCGGCGGGTTCTTCGCCAACGAGTTCTGCCGCATCACCCCCCAGATCGCCAAGGAGGTGTGCGCCAAGGCGAGCAAGGGGGGGAGCAACGTCACCGGGCAGAGCTGGACGAAGAACATCGACACGCCCACCGGCGAGCGGCTCTACCGCGCGCTGCAGGAGGCCCGGCTCCGCAACCCCCCCACCGACTGCCTGGCCCCGATCGGCATCAAGACGATGCTCGCGGGCATGCTCAAGGGCGTGAAGGCCGAGTTCTACGCGGCGAGCACCCGCGACCCGGCCGTGTACCGCGGCAACCCGTTCCAGATCGAGGCGGCGATCGCCTACGGCGGGCAGCTGCCGGGCGACGAGCCGGCCCGCGTCATCCGCTTCGCCAACCGCGTCCCGCTGCTCTACCAGCAGTCGGCCTGCTGCTCGTTCAAGGCCGTGGTGGACACGGGGTGGCGCAACTACGGGCTCAGCCAGCCGCGCGGCGGGCTCCCGGTCGGCCCGCTCGTCGTCATGATCCACATGGCCAGCGTCTGGGTCCCGTTCACGAGCGAGTCCAAGGAGGCCATCGCCGACTACGACGAGATCCGCAAGGAGATGAAGCTGGCGCTGCAGGAATGCGGGCGCAAGCTCGGCACCTACATCCGCCGCCGGCAGCGGATGCGCCGCGAGGAGCAGCGCCGCGACGTCTTCGAGCGGTACATCGGGGAGATCTCCCGCGCCGCCGCGGCCCTGACGGGGGTCGAGGGCGCGGAGATCTATGAGGCGCTGCAGAAGCAGGCGCAGCGGCGCACGGCGATGGCCGACGCGATCCTCGACGACGAGGGCCGGGTCATCGGCAGCAAGGCGGACGCCGACACCAACGGCCGGCTCGACGAGGACGAGGGCGTGATCATCGTCCGCGAGGCCCAGACCGCGAGCATCCCGGACGGCGACGGGGAAGACCCCGCGGAGGCCGCGGCGCCGGCGGCATCCGCCAGGGCGAAACCCGCCAAGGCGGGCGCCAAGAAGAAGGCCCGCCCCTCCGCCGGCAGGAAGCCGGCCCGCGGCGCGTCGGGCAACGGCGAGCTGGCGCAGACCAACGGGCACGCCAAGGGCGTCAAGAACAAGGGGCAGCCCAAGCCCCGCGTCCGCCTCGGCGACGCCGACCGCGGGCTCTTCGGCGACGGGGAGGGCTGAGTGCCGCTCCTCCGCGTCAGCCTCGCGGTCTCCGTCGACGGGTACGTCGCCGAGCCCGGCGGCGGGTTCGAGTTCCTGCGCGACTTCCCCGTCGAGGAGGTCATGGACGCCGACTACCTGGACCGCTTCGGCGCCCTCGTCATGGGGCGCCGGACGTACGACCAGTTGCGGGCGACGGAGGCGGCCTTCGGCTGGCCGTACGCCGGCAAGCCGGTCTTCGTGACGACCTCCCGCCCGCTCGGCGGGGGCGACCCGGAGGGCGTGGAGGCCGCCGCGGCCGCAGGCGAGGCCGAGGCCCGATCGCTCGCCGAGCGCGCCAAGGCCGCCGCGGGCCGGGGCGACGTCTGGCTCTTCGGCGGGCCGGCCTCGATCGCGGCGTTCGAGCGGCACGGCCTCGTCGACCGCTGGGAGCTGGCGGTCGTCCCGCGGCGGCTGGGCGGCGGCGTGCCGCTCTTCGCCGGCGACGGCCTGGGGACGAGGAACTGGAGCCTCCGGCTGTGCCGCGAGCGGCCGCGGGGCGTTGTCGAACTGCACTACGAACCGGGCCGCGCGCCCGCCCCGGCGCAGGAGCCGCGGGCGCCCGGAGCTGACTGACCATGGCCAAGAAGACCAGCAAGAAGACCGCCAAGAAGACCACCGCCAAGGCGGGCGCCGCCGGGGGCGGGTCCTCCGGCGCCAAGCCCGTCGTCAGCCGCGAGCGGGACGCCAGGACCGCCGCCGCCATCCGGGGCCTGGCCGACGACATCGTGCGGAGCGCCCTCGCCGGGCGCGAGCCGAAGATCGAGGTCCCCACCCGCTCGGCCGCGAACACGAAGTGGAACAAGACCCGCGGCATCCTCCAGATGGGGTCGGCGACGAACGAGCGCCAGCTCTTCAACCTGGGCCAGGCCCGCAAGTTCATGCAGACGCTGCTGCACGGGCAGGGGATCAGCCGGCTCATCGAGCAGGACAAGACCCTGAGCCTCCGCGGCATGTACTACAGCGGGCTGCACACGATCCAGGGCACCAAGGAGAAGACGTTCGACGACCAGACGGAGTCGGACCAGATCCTCGAGGACCTCGAGGTCACGCTCGGCTCGCTCCGGGAAGAGCTGCACATCTTCGCGAAGAAGCGCGGCACGATGGTCGGGAACATCACCGTCGTCGACTCCGGCGACGAGATCGATTGCCGCCGCATGGGCACGGGCGGGTACGCGATCCCGAGCATCTGCGAGCCGGACGTCATCCAGTTCAAGGACGTGCAGGCGGACTTCGTCCTCCACGTCGAGAAGGACACCGTCTGGCAGCGCTTCAACGAGGACAAGTTCTGGAAGACCCACAACTGCATCCTCACGGAGGGCTCCGGGCAGCCCCCGCGCGGCGTGCGCCGCCTGCTGCACCGGCTCAACAAGGAGCTGGGCCTGCCGATCATCTGCCTCCTCGACTGCGACCCCTGGGGGCACTACATCTACTCGGTCATCAAGCAGGGCTCGATCTCGCTGGCCTTCGAGTCCGAACGCCTGGCGATCCCCGACGCGAAGTTCCTCGGCATCCGCTCCAAGGACTACGTCGCCTGCGAGCTGAGCGACGACGTGCAGATCGAACTCAACGACCGCGACAAGCAGCGGGCCAGGCAGATCGCCGAGTACCCGTGGTTCAAGGAGAAGAAGGCCTGGCAGAAGGAGATCAAGGGGATGCTCGACAACGGCTTCAAGATGGAGGTCGAGTCGCTCATCACCAAGGACATCTCCTACGTCACCGAGGTCTACGTCCCCGAACGCCTCGCCGCCGAGGACTGGCTCGACTGACCCCACCCCCACCGGCGGGACGCCGGAAGTGATCCGGTCGCGGGCTCCGGACCGACACTGATCCCGGCTACTCTTCGAGCGCGACGGGCCGACGCGGGCCGGCGCACCGAGCCCCACGCAGGAACATCGAGATGAGCGACGAGCAGATTCCCCCCGTTCCCGATCCCGCCCCCGCGGCCGCGCCGGACCCCGCCCCGCCCGCCGCCCCGATCCCGGCCTCCGCCCCGGGAACGCCCACCGCCCTCAGCGACAGCGAGGTCCAGAGCAAGAAGCTGCTCGTCGGCATCCTCGCGATCGTGCTCGGGTGGCTGGGGGTCCACAAGTTCATCCTCGGCTACACGACGCCCGGGATCATCATGGTCGCCGTCGGCGCCGGCGGTCTCGTGCTCAGCCCCTGCACGTTCGGCCTGACCGGTCTCGCGACGACGGCCGTGTGGGTCATCGGGCTCGTCGAGGGCATCATCTACCTCACCAAGACCAACGAGGACTTCCGCCGGACCTACCTCGACGGCAAGAAGGAATGGTTCTGAACCGCCGAACGCCGACGGCCCGCGCCGCCGGGCGGGGGGGCCCCGGCAAACCCGACGGCCGCGGCGCACGCCGCGGCCGTTCTCTTCGACGCACGATCCGGGGCCGCGGTCACGCGGCCATGCGCACGGGCGCGGCCGCCGCGTCGGCCGATCGGCAATGCCATCAGCCTCGTTACGGAAGCGAAGGGACGATCGGGGCCCGAGCCCTCGCTCGCGCTCGGGCCTCCTTCTCCTTCGTGATGGAACACGCACGGCGTCCGATCGTCGGACGGCCGGCGTCTCACCCATCCCCAACCCCATCCCTCCTCTCCGTGCCCCTCCGTGCCCTCTGTGGTGAACTCCCCCCGCAGGCCGCCCGAAGCCCCCTCACGCCAGCGGCTCGAACTCCGGCTCCGGCAGCCCGATCCGCTTTCCGATTTCCGCCGCCCGCCGCGCCGCCGCCGGGGCCATCTTCAGCACCGGCGGCCAGTCGCGGACCGGCTGGCCGTTGCGCTTGTCCTCGGGCGTCTTCGGCGTCGCGTCGAACCCGACCCGGTCCGCCTCCGCCCGCAGGTCCATGTCGCGCGAGGCGTCGCAGTTCGCCAGCCAGTGGAAGAGCGGGCCGCCGTCCGGGCCCACGAGGGCGCTCTCCAGCGAGACGTCGCGCCCGAGCACGACGACGAACGGGAGCACGCCCCGGCACCCGTCCTCCGCCGGATCGAGGCCGAGCACGGCGGCGAGCACCCGCCGCCCGAGCCCGGCGCCCGCCGGCTCGTGCAGCCCGCGGTCGGCCTTCACGAACAGCCACCCCGGCGCGTCGTCGAAGACGGCCGCGTCCACGACACCCGCGACCCCCCGCACGCGCTCGACGTGCGCCGCCGCCTCCGCAGCCGTCGCCGGCTCGCGGCCATCCTTCGCCCCCCCCACCCCTCCCACCGGCACCCCGTTCACCTCTTCTCCGGGCCATTTCGGCGTGCAGTCGAAGCCCATCTTCATCCCCGCCCCCAACCGCGGGGCCGCGTGGTCGAGGATGTCCAGCGCCCCGTTCACGAACTCCAGGTCGCGGCCCGGGCGGCAGAACCGCGCCGCGGCCTCCAGCACCGCCCGCGGGTCGTGCACGTCGACCCCCTCGCCCACCACGAAGACGCACTTCGTCCACGCCATCTGCCCCGCTCCCCACACCGCGTGCATCACCTTCCGCGCGTGCAGCGGGTAGTGCTTGCGGATCCGGATGTTCGCGCAGTTGTGGAACGCGCCGAACATCGGCAGGTCGTAGTCCTCGATGTCCGGGATGATGGTCTTGAGCAGCGGGAGCATGATCCGCTCCGTCGCCTTGCCGAGGTAGTAGTCCTCCTGCGGCGGCAGCCCCACGATCGTCGTCGGGTAGATCGCCCCCCGCCGGTGCGTGATCGCCGTGACCTCGACGACGGGGTACCGGTCCGGCAGCGAGTAGAACCCGGTGTGGTCCCCGAACGGCCCCTCGAACACGGCGTCCGGCCCGAGCGGCTCGCCCCCGTCCCTCGGGTCCCACCCGACTCCCCCTGCGCCGGCGGAGACCCACCCCTCGATCACGATCTCCGCGTGCGCCGGCGCCCGCAGCGGCACCGTCTTGCACGGGACCATCTCGATGCCGCGCCCGTTCAGGAACCCGGCCATGAGCAGCTCGCTGATCCCCGGCGGGAGCGGGCACGTCGCCGCGTACGGCAGCACCGCCTCCCCGCCGAGCGCGATCGCCACCGGCATCCGCTCGCCCCGGGCCTTCCAGCTCCGCCAGTGCGCCGCCCCGTCGTGGTGCACGTGCCAGTGCATCGCGACGCGGTCTTTGCCGAGCAGCTGCACGCGGTACATGCCGACGTTGTGGCTCGCGGGCCTCGGCTTGCCCGCGTCGTCCGCGTGGATCGTGTGGATCCCCGCCAGCGTGATGTACCGCCCGCGGAACTCCCGCTCCCAACGGTCCCCACCCCCGGCGTCGATCTCCGGGTGCCCCAGCCCCGGCACGCCGTCGTTCACGCCCGCGGGGTACCCGAGCGCCGCGTAGTCCCCGTCGTGCGGCCAGCAGCGCAGGATCGGCAGCCGCGTCAGGTCCACGGCCTCGCCCGTCAGCACCACCTCCTGGCAGCGCCCCCGCTCGACGGTCCTCGGCGCGATCTTCAGCAGCGGCAAGAGCTGCTTGCCCCGCTCCCACACCTCGCTCAGCGACCGCGGCGGCTGCGGCTTGACGAGTTCGCCGATCCGCCGGGCGATCGCCTCGAACCCGCCCCGCTCCTCCCCCCTCGATGCCCCGATGCCTCGATGCCCCGATGCCCGCCCTTGGCACCCCAGCGCCATCTCCATCCGCCGGTAGCTCCCCCAGGCGTTGATCAGGACCGGGAAGTCGCTCCCCTTCACCCGCTCGAAGAGCAGCGCCGGCCCGCCGAACCCCCACGCCAGCGGATCGTTCCGCTTGGCGCTCGCCGAGGGCTCCCCCGGCGCCCGCGCCTTGCTCGCCCGGTCCGCGATCGCCGCGATCTCCAGGACCGGGTCCACCTCCTCGCGCACGCGCACGAGTTCCCCCGCCGCCTCGAGCGCCGCCACGAACGACTGCAGGTCCTTATACATTGGTGCCAGAGCCTATGGCCCACCCGCCCCTCCATCCGCAGAACGAGCGTCCGCCCTCGGTCCTCACGGCCGGCCGCACCCGCGACTGGCCCGAGTACTTCCGCGCCATGGCCGGCCGCCCCCCGCGCGAAACCCTCCTCGAGGCCCTGGACCTCCACGGCCCGGCGGATCCGGGCGATCCGCCCCTCGCGATCGACCTCGGCTGCGGCGAGGGGCGCGACACGGCCGAACTCCTCGCCCGGGGCTGGCGCGTCCTCGCCCTCGACGGGCACCCCGAGGCCCTGCTCCACCTCGACCGACGCACCGACGCGGACATCGCGCAGGCGAAGCGCGACGGCCGCCTCGAAACCCGCCTCGCCCTCTTCGAGGACCTGCACGAACTCCCCGAGGCCGCGCTCGTCAACGCCTCCTTCACCCTCCCCTTCTGCCCGCCGGAGCACTTCGCCCGCGTCTGGGGCCTCGTCCGGGCGGCCGTCCGCCCCGGCGGCTTCTTCGCCGGGCAGCTCTTCGGCGACCGCGACACCTGGGCCGCCATCCCCGACCGGACCCACCACACGCGCGGGCAGGCCCTCGCCCTGCTCGACGGCCTCACCCTCCACCGCTTCCAGGAGGAAGAAAAGGACGGCGAGGACTGCGCCGGCACGAAGAAGCACTGGCACTGCTTCCACGTCGT
>CAYMFP010000115.1:0-8992 GCA_964389385.1 uncultured Phycisphaeraceae bacterium
CCCCTCCGCCGCCGGGCTTGTGCCCGCCGCGGACCAGGATCGCCTCGGCCGCGGCGGCCAGCCCGTACTCCGCGTCGACGAGGATCGTCTGGTGCGGCGGGACGCCGGCCTCGATCGCGGCCTGGAGGTCGCGCTCCTTGTCGCCGATCGCCCAGGAACGCAACGGGTCGAGGTGCAGCTCGCGGCAGGCGGCGCGGATCATGCCCGGGGCGGGCTTGCGCCAGGGGTGCTCGGCCGCGAAACGCGGCTCCGTGCCGCCGGGGTGGAACGGGCAGGCGTAGACCGCGTCGATGAGCGGCTCGCCCTCGACGGAGACGAGCAGCTCCCGCAGCCGCCGGCCGCAGGCGTCGATCAGGGGCAGGGCGCCCGGCTCGAAGGCGGCCCCGCCCTGGTTCGTGACGACGACGAGCCGGTACCCGGCGTCGCGCAGCGCCTGGCAGGCGGCCCGCGCGCCCTCGAGCGGGCGGAGCAGCTCCGCATTGAGCAGATCGCCGCGCCGGCGGAGCGAGCCGTCCGGACGCCGCCAGGCCTCGTCCGGGAGCGTCATGCACGCGACGAGCGTGTCGTCGCGGTCGATGAAGACGGCGGGGCGCGGCAGGATGAACGGCTCGGGCATCGGGAGCAGCGTAGCGGGCGCGCCGGCGGAGAAGAGCGCGGCCCGGGCGGCGCTCAGAGCGCCAGGCCGCGGGCCTCGCGGGCGAGGCGGGCGTGGCGGGCGAGCTGCGGCATGTCCTCGGCGCGGAGCACGGTCAGCCCGCTGGACATGGCGATGCGGGCGAGGTCGATCTTGCTGCTCACGCCGAGCTTGGCGCCCAGGCTCATCCGGTGCCCGTCGATCGTCTTGACCGAGCGGTGGAGGGCGATGGAGATCTCCTGGGCCGTGCGCCCGAGCCCGATGAGGCGGAGGACCTCCAGCTCGCGCTCGGTGAGGCCCTCGAGCGGGCCGACGTCGTCGAACGCGGCGCGGACCGCGCGGACGCCGGCCGGGACGCTCGTCTCGATGCGGACGCCGGGCTGGATCCCCGGCGAGAACTCGTTGACGCCGGCGATGGTGACGCAGGAGAGCAGCCCGCGCTCGCGGGCCGCCTCGCCGTCCAGGCGGCGGAACGTCGTCCGCGTCAGCATGCCGCCGATCATCCCGAGCAGGACCGTGGTCTGCCCGTCGGCGAGGACGCCGCGCAGCAGCGAAACGTGCTCGGCCGCCACGGGCGGCGGGAGCAGCGAGCTGTACGCCTGCCCCGCGGGGTCGCCCCGCGTCTGGTCGAGGGGGTGCGCAGCGTGCCCCCCGCGGACGGTGAGGGACGCATCGACGAGGAGGAGCGTCGCGTCCAGGTCGCGGCAGATCGACGTCATGCGGGACGCCAGCGGCTCCTCCATCCCCTCCGCGTACGTATCGACGGGATCGCGGTCCAGTACGGCAGCCAACACCCCCACCTTCCTCTCTCCCGCCCCCGGGGCGGTCTCGAATCCGCCGGCCCGACGCGCTCCATGCGCGCGTCTGTGCCGGCACCTAGCCTACCAGAGTGTGGCGCGCATTCCGCCCATCTGGAACCGTTTCCGGCACAGAGAGGTGAGGAAATTGACGCGCCGACAGAAAGAGGCCCGGAGGCAGGGTCCCTCTTCCCGGCCCCGATCAGGGGTGATTTACGCCAGCTCCCGCGTCAGGCGGGCCTGCTTGGCGAGCAGCACCACCTCCCGGTCGTCCAAGGCGGTCAGCCCGCAGGAGATCGCGGTCCGGACCAGATCGGCCTTGCCCTTGAGGCGGAGCTTGGTCCCCAGCGAGACCCGGTGCCCCTCGACCGTCTTCACCGCCCGGTGGAGGAGCTTGCCGATCTCGGCCGCGGTGAGCCCCTGCCCGATGTACCGGAGGACCTGCAGCTCCCGCTCGGTCAGCTCCTCGAGGTGTCCGAGGTCGTCGTTCCGCGCCCGGATGAGCGTCAGCCCGTCGGCGCCCGCCCGATCGGCCTCGAACGCGGGCGGCTCGCCGAACTCCGTCACCCGGAAGGCGACCACGAGCACGGCCGGGCGGCCCTCGCATTCCATGCGCAGGTAGATGGTCCGGATGAGGCAGCCGCGGATCATCCCCGTCACGCAGAGGGTCATCCCGGTCTGGAGGACCTGGCGGACGTAGGTCGCCCGCTCCTCGACGAGCATCGCCGGGAGCACGCGCGAATCCCCGCGACCGACCAGCGCCTCGCGGACGATCGGCCCGTCTTCCGTGGGGCCGAGCCCGCACTCGTTGGAGAAGAGCAGAGAGAGATCCGGACCGAGCAGGGCGACGACGAGCGGCGCCTGCGCGAGCAGGAGCCTGGCCACGCGGGGATGACACCCCGGGAAGACGGCCGCCAGCACGTCCCGCTGGTCCAAGCTGGATGTCCCACCGCCATCAGAATGAGACAAACGAGACCTCCCCCGCCATCTCGCGACCGCCTCTTTTAACAGATGAAACCGTTTCCGGGTTGGAAGAGCTCAGCTTCCACCCGAAAATGCGGTCAAAGCCCCTGGGAGACCAGGGAGAAGCACCCGCGATAGAGGACGCAAAAACCGATCTTTCTTGCGCATTCGCCCGGTCGCCCGCGCGCGGGTTGGGCGACCGGATCACTCGGCCGAGGGCGTCGTGGCCAGAGAACCGGCGAGGATCGCCTCCGCCAGTTCGTCCGGGCGGCGGGATCCGATGAAGAACAGGCGCGGCGGCTCCTCGGCCGTGACGACCCGCACGCCCCGCTCGCCGGAAACGGTCGCCACCCGGCCGAGCTTGCGGCTCTTCCGCCAGCCCCACCCCATCGCGTCGCCGATCGGATCGTGCGTGGCGGGCTCGGCGGCGGCGACGAGGCCCAGATCCACGACCGCCCGCCCGAACGGGAACAGGCGCACGTCCAGCCGTCCCCCCGAGGCGCCCGCGACGACCAGCGTGCGCATGCGCAGGGCGAACATCAGCAGGAGCGTGAGGGCGACGATCCCAAGCCAGACGAGCAGCAGCGTCGGGGCGATGCTCGGCTGCTGGGAGCCGATCCCGAAGAAGATGACGCCCGCCAGCACCGCGTCGGCCGGGATGAGCCACCGGATGATCGCGTTCTGGTGCAGCGGCTGGACCTCGCGGAAGAGCACGCGGGGCGCCGCGGGGGCCGCGGGGCTTGGCTGGACATCGGTCATCGCTGGAGGCACGCCGGTTGTTCCGGTGGGAGGCCTGGTGGTTCCACGCCCCCCCCGGCGGGGTTCGCCCGGACGCGACACTACGATCGATCGATGCCACGCCGCCCGCGTCCATCGCTCGCCCGGTCGCTCGGCCGATTCTTCGGCGAGATCGGGCGCGCCGTCGCGGCCGAGCCCGGGAAGGGCGACGGGCCGCGTGAGGTCTCGCGGACCATCGAGGAGGAGCAGCGGTCGACGCCCGAGGGGCGCATGACGCTCCGGCGGACGGTGATCGAGGAGATCGAGATCGAGCCGCCCGGCCCGCAGAACGCGGGGAGCGAGAGCGGCGGGCGGGGCTGACGAGCCCGCGGCGTCTGCGCGGCCGCGCGCCAGGGCCACGAAAGTCGTCCGGCGGGGCGGCTCCACGCGGCCTCCGGCTGCGGAGGCACTCCGGGACGCGCCGCGGGCGCCCACCGGAGGAACGGACTCATGGCAGCCAGACCCATGCCGCGCGTGGTGGTGATCACGGGCGGGTCGGCGGGGGTGGGGCGGGCGATCGCCCGGGAGTTCGCGGCCCGGGGGGCGGACGTGGGGCTGATCGCCCGCGGGCGCGAGCGGCTCGAGGCCGCGGGCGAGGAGATCCGCCGCGCGGGGCGGCGGGCGAGCATCTACACGGCGGACGTGGCGGACGCGGACGCGCTCGAGGCGGCGGCCGGGCACTTCGAGAACGAACTCGGCCCGATCGACTGCTGGGTGAACAACGCGATGACGACGGTGTTCGCCCCGATCACGAAGGTGCGGCCGGAGGAGTTCCGGCGGGTGACGGAAGTCACGTACCTGGGGTTCGTCTACGGCACGCAGGCGGCGCTGCGGCGGATGCTCCCGCGGGACCGGGGCGTGATCGTGCAGGTGGGCTCGGCGCTGGCGTTCCGGGGGATCCCCCTCCAGGCGGCGTACTGCGGGGCCAAGCACGCCATCCAGGGGTTCACCGAATCGCTGCGGACGGAGCTGCAGCACGACGGTTCCGGCGTGCGCGTGACAAGCGTGCACCTGCCGGCGATGAACACGCCGCAGTTCGAGTGGGTGCTCAGCCGCCTGCCGAACCGGGCGCAGCCGGTGCCGCCGATCTACGAGCCGGAGGTGGCGGCCCGCGCGGTGGTCTGGGCGAGCACGCACGACCGGCGGGACCTGCTCGTCGGGTTCAGCACCTCGAAGGCGGTGTGGGGGAACCGGATCGCCCCGGGCGTGGCGGACCGGTACCTGGCGGAGCACGGGTACGACGCGCAGCAGACGGACGAGCCGGAGGCCGACGACCGCCCGTCGAACCTCTGGGAGCCCGTGCCGGGCGACTACGGCGCCCACGGGCGGTTCGCCGAGCGCACGCGGTCGTGGAGCCCCTGGACGCGGGCGAGCGAGCACCGGGCGGCGATCGGCGGGACGGTGGGCGTCCTCGCCCTCGCCGCGGCGGCCGGCTACCTCGTCGCCTCGCGGCGGTAGCCGCCGGCGGCGAACTCCGTCGGGCGCATCGGCGGAACTCGGATCAGGGGCGGCGGCCGGCCGTCACGAGCGCCGGCTCCGGCCCCGTCTGCCGCTCTGGGATCTGCTGCTCTGCCATCTCCCTCGCCGGGCCCGGTCTACGCTGGTCGCGATGGATTACCGCGTGCTGAGCATCGGCACCCTTCCGGCGAATCCCCTGTGGGAGGAGCGCCAGCCCACGCGCACGGGGCACGCGACGACCACGCTGATCCGCAGCGGCGACGCCGTGATCGTGGTGGACCCCGGGCTGCCGGAGCCGGCGCTGCGGGCGCGGCTCTCCGAGCGCGTCCGCATGGAGCCGAAGGACGTCACCCACGTCTTCCTGACGAGCTTCAAGCCCGACGTCCGGGCGGGGCTCGGGCTGTTCGAGAACGCCGAGTGGCTCATCTCCGAGCCCGAGCGCGAGTCCGTCGGCGTGCCGCTGGCGATGGGGCTCAAGCGCCTCGCCGAGCAGGAGGCCGCGGGCGAAGCGGACCCGGCCGAGACGGCCCGCCTGCGGCGGTCGCTCGAGTCCGAGGTCTCGGTGCTGCAGCGGTGCCGCGCGGCCCCGGACGAGCTGGCGCCCGGCATCTCCCTCTTCCCGCTCCCGGGGCACACGCCGGGGCTGACGGGGCTGCTGCTCGCGGCCCGGCAGACGGTGCTGATCGTCGGCGACGCGGTCGCGACGCAGGACCACCTGGAGCGGGGGATGGTGCTGAAGCCGTGCCAGGACGCGGAGGCGGCGAAGGCGAGCTTCGAGGAGGCGCTCGAGATCGCGGACCTGCTGATCCTCGGGCGGGACAACCTCGTGGTGAACCCGACGCGCCGCCCGTTCTGAGCCCGGGGCGCCGCCGCTTCGGGAAGGCGGGGGCGGGGAGGCGGCGTTAGGCTGATCGCAACCCCGCCCGGGCCGAGTCCGAAGGGAGCGCCATGCCTTCCGATCGCCGCGTCCTTGCCGTCCTTCCCGCCGTCGCGCTGACCTTGGCCGCGGGAGCCCCCGCGGCGCTCGGGCAGCGGGCGAATCCCCCGGCGAGCCAGCGTCCCGAGGCGCCGGCGGCGTCCGAGCCCGCCCCGGAGCGGGCGCCGGAGACGGCGCCGCGGGAGTGGCTGGCGCGCCTGCCGGACGCGGTGCGGGCGGCGCTGGAGCAGCGGATCGGGTATGCGCTGGCGCCGTTCCCGGCCTCGGCCGAGCCGTACACCGCGCAGGGACGGGGCGGAGAGATCCCGCGCCTGACGGGGACGGGCGAGGTCGTGGTGGTGCAGGCGTTCGACCCCGGGGACGCGGGCTCGCGCCGCTCGATGGAGGCGCTGGCCGGGGCGCTGCGCGACCGCGAGGGCGTGCGGCTCGTGGCGGTCGTGCCCTCGACGGCGCGGGACGACCGCGGGCGGGACCGCGAGCGGCGGGCGCTGGAGGCGTACCTGGGGCGGACGGAGCTGGGCGTGCCGGTGGTCTACGAGCCGCAGGCCGAGCTGGCCCGGGCGCTCGCGCTCGACCTGCGGACAGGGACGAACGTGGTGGCGGACCGGGCGGGGATCATCCGGTACGCGGGGCTGACCCCGGAGGGCGTGGCGGCGGCCGTGGCGGCGCTGCTCGCCGAGCCGGCGACGGAGGCGGGGGCGGAGGGAGAGCGGGTGCTCCCGGTGACGATGCTGGCCGAGCGGCTGGCCCGGTCGGCGGAGGTGCGGGCGCGGCTCGACGCGGCGCTGGCGGGGGGGGACCTGCTCGCGCACGCGGACCAGGTGATGGAGCTGGTGGGGGAGCTGTTCACGCACGATCAGGAGGCCGGGGCCGCGGCGGCGTACGCCCTGGCGACGTCGAACGACCTGGCCGTGCGCCCGCTGGGGCTGGAGCTGCTGCGTCGCCACGCCACGGCCGCGCAGATCGGGCAGGCGCTCGAGACGATGAGCGGGACGAGCTGGATCGACGAGCGGCGCTACCTGACGCTGGCGCTGGCGGCGAAGGTGCCGGAGGACGCGGCGCGGGTGCTGCTGTCGCGCCAGCGGGCGCCGGACCGGCTGGAGCGGCTGCTGGTGAACTGGGCGGCCTCGGGGCTGCAGAGCCCGGAGCTGGCGGCGGCGCTGCTGACGAATCTCAATCGGGCGCCGGCGGAGGTGGAGGACTGGGACTACGGCTTCGGCGAGCTGCAGATGATGTCGCAGTACGCGCTGATCGAGGGGGCGGCGGGGCGTCCGTTCGTGGACCAGAAGGAGGCCCGCGCCTTCCTGACGGCCGCGAAGGCGGGCACGGCCGTGCGGGCGGAGCTGCCGCCGCTGGCGGCGTGGCCGCGGACCGTCGCGCGGATCCGGGGGTTCGACCACATCCTGCTCCCCAGCTTCGCGCTGCGGTTCGGGGGTGACTTCAACGTCCGGGCGACGGACCTGGTGGAGGCGGTGGCCGAAGGCCCGGCGGACGTGCCGGCGAACCTGGCGCTGTTCACCGAGAACGCGGTGGCGCTGGCGCAGACGGGGTGGGAGCCGGTGTTCGGGCGGGTGAAGCCGCCGACGCTGCGGCTGATCCTGGCCGACCGGCGGGACTTCTACTCCCAGGGCGGGGACCAGGACCGGGTGAGCTACTCGACGGGGAACGAGATCTGGGTGCTCGCCTACGACGCGGACCTGATCGGGGGCGCGATCGCGCGGGAGTACGCCAAGGTGATGGTGAACGCGGTCTTCGAGGACCTCCCGCGGTGGGCGATGGAGGGGTTCGCCGACAGCATCACGGCCTCGCAGAACGGGACGGTCTTCCGGGACCGCGCCCTGATCGAGGAACTGAAGATCGAGAGCGTGATCCGCCGCGGGCCCGCGACGCGGGCGCACGGGTGGAAGGGCAGCGACCTGCCGGACGACGACCCGACGGGCGGGCAGAACGAGCTGTACTACGCGAGCCACATCCTGGTGGACTACCTGCGCCTGCGGTTCCCGGCGCCGGGGGCGCGGCTCTTCCTGCTGCTGAGCGGGATCGAGCGCGGGCGGTCCAGCCAGCAGTTGCTCCGCGCCCTGTACGGGCAGTCGCTCGGCGAGATGGACCGGTCGATCCAGGAGTGGCTGGGGTACTGAGCGGGCGGGGCGCTGCGGGGCGGATCAGAGGCGTTCGTCGACGCTGTCGCGGACGGCCCGGCGGAGTTCGTCGCGGATGCGCCGCGCCCGGGCCGCCTCCGCCCGCATCCAGACCAGCAGCGTGCCGAGGCTGCCGAGCGTCAGCCCGAGCGTGAGCATGCGCCACCAGGGCTGCAGGCTCAGCACGGCGTCCAGACGCTCCCAGAACTCCCCCAGCGGCGCGGGCATCGGCCCAGTCTACGGGGCGGGGGGCTCGAGGCAACACGCGCAGGACCGTTCGCGGAGGCCCGACGGCGGCCCGGTGACAGGGGTCTGTCACCGGAAAGAGCCCCGGAACGCCGGTCCGCGGCTCGGGTGCCACACAGGTGTCACCGGCGGTCCGTCGCGGCCGTTGCGAGGGGCGAAGAGTGCGGGCAGAGTGAGGGGAGAGGCCTCACGGACGGCCACGGAAGGACCAAGCCATGCGGTGGAACGAGCTGATCGGAACGGGCGGGGACGTGCTGGCGGTGCTGGAGGATCGGGAGCTGCGGCGGAGCGCGTCGGGGATGGACCTGATGCCGCTGGCCGACGGGCCCGGGGGCATGCGGCGGTGGCTGGTGGTGGAGGACCTCGAGGAGGACGCGGAGGGGGATGAGGATTGAGGAGGCGTCTCGAGTTCCGAGTCTCGAGGGTCCTGAGGCGCAAGACTTGGCGGTGCGGGGCGCGGGGAAGGGCGGAGCATCTCCGGATCCGGCGTCTCGGAACTCAAGACTCAAAGCTTCGGCACTTTCCCGGGGAGACGAGCGATGCGGTGGAACGAGTGGATCGATGAGGCCGGCGACACGGTGGCGGTGCTGAGCGACGCGGAGCACGAGCGGTTCGCGGATCTCGTGGACCTGCGGCTCGTCGGTCGGCGTGAGGACGGAACGCTGGTCTGGCGGCGGCTGGGCGAGCACGTCGACGGGTTCTGCCCCCCGCGGGCGGACGAGCGGGGCCCGCGACGGAGCTGGCGCGGGGCGGGGCACGGCGAGGCGAGCCCGGTCCTCGCGAGGATCGGGCGGACGACGGCGCGGCGGCTCGTCGCCGCGTGCGGGCACCGGCGGCGTCTGGTCCGCTGACCGCTGATCGGGCCGCGAACCCGGGCGGGGGACGTGCAGGACGGGGACCGGGTGGGCGTGGGGTCTCGCCCGCGGCGGCGTCCGGGAGGCGCGCGGCCGCGCGAGCGAGGGCGTTGGTGTGGGACGGGGTGGGGTGGAGGTGGGGTGGGATGGGGTGGGGAATGGGCCCACGCGGGCGGGAGTCCGCGCGT
>CAYMFP010000116.1:0-8609 GCA_964389385.1 uncultured Phycisphaeraceae bacterium
CCCCCACCCCACCCCCTCCCCCGATGCCGCGGCCGCCGGGGGCGATCGGGACGTGGTTCTCGCGCGGGTCGCCGACGGCGCCGCCGGGCCGGAGGATTGGGCCGCCTTCCGCCGCCTTGCGGAGGCCGATCCCGGCGTGTGGGAGGAAGTGGCGGACCTGCGGCGGCACGAGGCGGCTCTGAGCCGGGCCGTCGAGGCCGCGGGCTCGATCGCCGAGGCCGTCGAGCTGCCTCACCAGACGTGGGGAGAGGAGACGTTCCACCGGCGTCTGTCGAGTGCGCGGGCGTGGGGGGGCTGGGCGGCCGCGGCGGCGCTGCTGCTTGTCCTCACGCTCGGCGGCCTGCCGGAAGCGGGGAACGCGCTGCACCCGGGCCCGCGGGCCGGGACGGAACGCGTCGGGCGTCCGGCCGCGCCGTCGGGGCTCGCGCCGGGTTCGGAGGCGGCGCTCGTCGCCGGGGCGTCGGACCCCGAGGACGCCTTCCAGCGGTATCTCGCGGCCGGGCGGGCGAGCGGGAGCGTCGTCGGCGAGGTGCCCGACCGCGTGCTGCTCGAGAGCCGCCCGCTCGCGGACGGGAGCGGGGTCGAGCTGCTTTATCTGCGGCAGGTGCTGGAGCGGCGAACCGTCCCTGCCGACCAGGTCTACCAGATGGCCGAGGACGAGACCGGCGCCGTGCGCCCCGTCCGCGCGAGCGTGCTCCCGGGCGTGGCGCGCCCGCTCTGAGCCGCACGGGAAGGTGGGGGTGGGATGGGGGTGGGGGTGGGGTGGGTGCGGTGGAGCGGGCCGTCGATCTCTCCGGGCCATTCGGGAGGTTTGTTTTGGGGTCTGCGCGACGGGAATCCCCGCCGTCCGACTCCCCATGAGCGGAGGCGCGGCGCGGGGAGAGGCCCGGCGCCTTCCGGAGCTTTGAGGAGGAACACATGACCGATCGCACGAAGCTGCTCAGCCTCGCCGGCGCCCTGGCGTGCATGGCCGGCGCCGCGGGCTTGCCGGCCCTCGCCCAGCAGGCGCGCGTCGAACGCCGCGTCGGGGGCGGGCAGGCCACGGCCGAGGTGCATTCGCGGACGCACATCGTCATCGTTCGGGACGGGCACCGGTACGAGGTGACGTCGGAGAACGGCGAGACGACGGTGCTCAAGGACGGCAAGATCCTCGACGGCGCGATGATCGAGGAGAACCCGGACGGAACGACGCGCGTCCTCGGGCCCGACGGGGAGCTGATCACGACGATCTCGCCCCCCACGGTCCCGCCGGTCCCGCCGGTGCCGCCCCTGGCGCCCGTCCCCCCGGTCATGCCGGCGCCGCCGGCGCCCCCGAGCTGGGCGGCGTCCGCGATCCGGGCGATGGGGACGGCGGCGGACGCCCGCCCGCGGATCGGCGTGCTGATGCAGGAGGTGCCCGAGTCGCTCCGGCACCACCTGGGGCTCGCCGAGGGCGAGGGCGTGCTCGTGGCGGACGTGACCGCGGGCTACCCGGCGCAGGAGGCTGGGCTGCAGCGGCACGACGTGATCGTCGGCGTGAACGGGCAGGACGGGGCGACGTCGCAGCAGCTGCGCGAGGCCGTGGAGGCCGCGGGCGAGGGCAAGCCGGTGCGCCTGCGCGTCCGCCGGGGCGACGAGACGCTGGAGATCTCGGTGGAGCCGCGGGCGCCGGAGGCCGCGCCCGATCAGACGCGGTGGTTCGGCCGCGTGACGGGCGGCGAGGCGGAGGCGGCGCTGGCCGAACTCGAGGCGCTGCTGGACGAGGCGCTCGCCCGGGTGAAGGACGAGCGGCTCGCCGAGCGCGCCGAGGCGGCGCTCGATCGGCTCCGCGTCGCGATCGAGCGCGGGCGTTCGGGGCCGCTCGGGCAGCGGTTCATGATCGACGGCGACGACGGGACGGTGGTGATCCGCTCGCCGTTCGGGGGGTTCTCGTTCAGCGGTCCGGACGAGGCGGAGGTGGAGCGCCTGCAGGCGATGCTCGAGGGGCGGATGCTGGAGATGCACGCGAGGCTGGAGGAGCAGGCCCGCCGCATGGCCGAGCAGGCCGAGCGGATGGCCGAGCAGATGCAGCGGCAGATGCAGCACATGCAGCCCCAGGCCCGCCCGACGCCTCCGGGCGCGCCGTCGCCGGAGACGACGGACAGCGAGCTGGAGCGCCGCATCGAGCGCCTCCTCCGCGAGCGCGAGCAGCAGCGGCAGGGCGACGGCGCGAACGGCGCCGATCGCGAGAGGAACCGCGGCGTCCCGGCCTGAGTTGCGCGACAGACCGACCCTCGCCCCCCGTCGCCCCTGCTCGGGCGACGGGGGGCTTGTCGTTCCGGGCGCGGGCGTTCTCGGGGAGCTTCGGGCGGAGGGGTTCCGGCGCGCCGCGTGCGTCGGGGAGCCTCCGCCCTGCGCGGGCCCGTATCATCCGGCGCTCGCCGTCTACCGAACGCCCCGCTTCCAGGAGACCCCGCGATGTCCGATGTTTCCGGGCGCCCCGAACCCGATCCGGCCGCGGAGGTCGACCACGTCCGCGACGCCTACGCCCGGCTCAAGGCCGAGATCGCCAAGGTGGTCGTCGGTCAGGAGGAGGTCGTCGACGAGATCCTGACGGCGATCTTCAGCCAGGGGCACGCGCTGGTGGTCGGCGTCCCGGGGCTGGCGAAGACGCTGCTGATCTCGACGATCGCCCGGACGCTGAACCTGGCGTTCAACCGGATCCAGTTCACGCCGGACCTGATGCCGAGCGACATCACGGGCACGGAGGTGATCCAGGAGGACCGGTCGACGGGGCACCGCGAGCTGAAGTTCGTCCGCGGGCCGATCTTCGCGAACTGCATCCTCGCCGACGAGATCAACCGCACGCCGCCGAAGACGCAGGCGGCGCTGCTGGAGGCGATGCAGGAGCGGCACGTCACGGCCGGGGGGCAGACGCACGACCTGCCGAGCCCGTTCTTCGTGCTCGCGACGCAGAACCCGATCGAGCAGGAGGGGACGTATCCGCTCCCGGAGGCGCAGCTCGACCGGTTCATGTTCCAGATCCTGATCCGCTACCCGACGCAGGACGAGGAGCTGGAGGTCCTGCGGCGGTCGACGCACAAGGAGGACGTGCGGATCGAGCCGGTGCTCGACGCGGAGGGGATCCGGCGGATCCAGCGGGTGGTGCGGGCGACGCCGGTGCCGGACCACGTGATGCGGTACGCGCTGCGGCTGGTGCGGGCGACGCGCGTCGGCGAGGCGAGCGAGACGGCGCGCCCGCGGATGGTGCAGGACTACCTCTCGTGGGGAGCGGGGCCCCGGGCGAGCGAGTACCTCGTCCTGGGGGCGAAGGCGCGGGCGATCCTGACGGGGCACGACCACGCCTCGATCGAGCACGTCCGCGAGGTGGCGCTGCCGGTGCTGCGGCACCGGATCCTGCTGAACTTCAACGCCGAGGCGGACCAGGTGAAGCCGGACGACGTGATCCGGGCGATGCTCGAGGAGATCCCGGTCGAGATCGAGACGGCGTCGGAGCGTCGCCAGATGGACAAGGTGCTGCGGTAGAGATTCCGCGCGCCGGGATTGACTGCGGGGTTGGCATCCCGGATTCTGGGAGTGCCGGGTCGGTGCTCGCATCACCCGCCGGGGCGCGCGGCGAAGGCGGTCGGCGCCGGGCGAAACGCAGTTCGGAGTCCGGTTTCCGCGGACCGTCGTCCCCGAAGGGTCCCAGATGTTGTCGCAGACGACCGAGTACGCCCTGCGGGCGATGGCCTGCCTCGCGAGCACGCCCGAGACGCTGACGCCGACGCCGCAGCTCGCGCGGGACACGCGCGTGCCGGGGAACTACCTCGCCAAGGTGCTCCAGCTGCTCGCGCAGTCCGGGCTGATCCGGGGGCGTCGCGGGGTCGGCGGGGGGTATCGCCTGGCGCGGCCGGCCTCGGCGATCAGCATGCTGGACGTGGTGAACGCGATCGCGCCGCTGCCGCGGGACGAGCGGGTGCGGCTGGCGGCGGAGGTGGCGGACGTGCCGCACCTGGCGGCGCTGCACGCGCGGCTGGACGAGGCGACGGAGACGGTGAGCCAGCTCTTCGCGGACGTGACGCTGGAGCAGCTCGTCCGGGGGGTGGGCGCGGGGCGGACGGGGGAGGACGACGGGCGGTTCTCGGTCGCGGCGGGGGTGCTGCGGGAGCCGGTCGCGGCGGGGGAGAGCCCCCGCTTCTGAGGTGCGGGGCGGAGCCCCGGAGAGGCGGGGGCGAGATCCCGGCGAACCGGCGGTCCCCGGCGCGGGAATGATCCCTCGGATGGGCAAGAAGCAACGAACGACGTCCCGCGCGTCCCGTGGTCGCCGAGTCGCCGCCCTGGCGGGCGTGGCCGCGTTGCTGGGGATCGGGGGTGCGGGGTGGGCGTTCGCGCACCGCCTGACGCGGGCGGCGCCGGACTGGTGGCGTCAGGTGGACGCGGAGAGCGAGCAGACGCGGCAGCGCGCGGAGGCGTTCGAGAACGCGTTCGCGAAGGAGCTGACGCGGGTGCGTCCGCCGGCGGCGCCCGAGGCGGCGGCGGTTTCGTCGGCGGAGGAGCCCGCGCCGGCACCGCTGGTGAGCGAGCCGTGGAGCGTGCGGATCGACCCGGAGTACGCGAACGCGTGGCTCAACACGAGCATGAAGGACTGGGCGGTGGGGTGGAGCGAGACGGACAGCTTCGACGAGTGGCCGAAGGAGATCGAGCAGATCCAGGTCGCGTTCCGCGACGGTTCGATGGAGGTGGGGATCCGGTACCAGTCGTCGCGCCGGGACCCGACGCGGACGCGGGTGCTGACGATGGGGGTGAAGCCGTGGGTGGACGAGGAGGGGCACCTGTGGCTGGAGGCGGACTCGGTGGGGTTCGGGCAGCTGCGGCTGCCGGCGGGGCTGTTCCTGACGGACGAGCAGACGCGCCGCCTGCCGCGGCACGTGCGGGAGCTTCCGGAGGCGCAGCGGCTGCTGCGGACGCTGGTGGGTGATCGCCCGGCGACGTGGAACCCGGTGGTGGAGCTTCCGGACGGGCGCGAGGTGCGGCTGTTGTCGGTGCGGGTGCTCGACGGGCAGCTCGAGCTGACGTGCCGGACGGAGGCGGGGGTGCGCGAGGCGAAGGCGCCGGCGTCCGGGGCGCGGGGGGGTTGAGCGGGCGCGGCGCTAGCGGACGGGCTCGCCGGTGGCGGGGTCCTGGCCCCGGGCGGCGCGGAACATGCCGCGGACGGCGGGGGCGATGCGGGCCTTCTGCTGCGGCTGCCCGTGGCGGTTCACGCTCTGGGTGAGGTGCCCGAAGAAGCCGCCGGCGCCTTCGGCGGTGATCTGGCCGGAGCGCACGGCCTCGTCCATCGCGCGGGCGTGGCGCCGGGCTTCCTCGACGCGTTCCTGGGGCGTTCGGTCCTCGTTCTCTCCGGTGGCGGCGGCGATGATCTCGCCGATGCGGACGATCTGCCGCTCGGCGTGGCGGAGTCGTTCGGTGGGTGAGTCGAGCGGGCCGCGGGCGGGCTCGCGGGCGATCTGGTCGAGGACGTCGGTGATGAGTCGTCCCATGTTCTCGTCGAGCTGATCGCGCCGTTCGCCGACGAGGGAGGCGGAGAAGCGTGCGATGCGGAGGGCGTCTTCGTCGCTGGTGCGCCGGCCGCGCATGGAGTCGAAGAGCAGGCGGAGGGCGGCGATGCGCTCTTCGACGGGGAGGTCGTTGAAGCCGGGGGCGAGGGCGGCGAACTCGAGGTGTTCGACGGTGTGGGCGTTCGCGGCCGGCTGCGGGGAGGGGCGGAAGAGGCGGAGGGCGGTGAACAGGGCGACGATGAGGAGAACGGCGCCGGCGATGATGAGGGCGAGGCGTGAACTCCGCGAGCGGGTGCGGTCGCTGCGGGCGGGAGGGTTGGGTGGAGTGGATGGAGTGGGTGGGGTGTCGCTCATGGGATGGTTTCCGAGCTGGCGCCGAGGCGCCGTGCGGCTTCGCTGACGAAGCGGGTCATGGAGTCTTCGCCGGGGCTGATCATGGGCCCGGCGCGTCCGTCGGAGATGTAGAGGGCGTTGTGCCCGGGGAGGGGGCCGGCGGCGTCGAAGAGGCCCTGGTCGGTTTCCCGCCGGGCGCCGCCGCGGGCGTGGAAGGGGGCGGCGTCGCCGAGGAAGGGGACCTCCTGGCGTCGGTAGGTCCACTCTTCCCAGAGCTGGGTGACGACGCGGGCGCGCTCCGGGCCGGCGGCGAAGAACGTTTCGAGGGCGAGGATGGCGTATCCGGGGCTGTACTCGTAGCTGGAGCCGCCGGAGCGCCAGAGGGGTCGGAAGCCGGTGGCGGCGTCGGCGGAGGCGCGGTCGGAGGGGCAGCACCAGACCTCGGGGGTCTGGAAGTAGCCGGGGTCTTCGGGGTCTTCGCGCGGGGGCGGGGCGTCGAGGTAGGGGGAGACGGCGCCGACGAAGCCGAGGTCGGGCTTGGGGGAGAAGGCCGCGGCCGGGTCGATGAGCGGGAGCGCGTCGGGGAAGACGCCGCGGGACTCGTGGTCGAGGTAGAGGCGCGTGGCGGTGCCGAGGGACCGGAGGTTGGAGAGGCAGACGGCGTTGCGGGCGCGTTCGCGGGCGATGCCGAGGGTGGGGACGAGGATGCCGATGAGCAGGGCGATGATGGAGAGGGAGACGAGGAGTTCGACGAGGGTGAAGGCGGGGCGGGGGGCGGAGCGGCAGAACTCGGAGCAGGGGAGCAGCGGATCGGAGGAGGCGGGGCCGGCGGCCGGCACGCGTCGGTGCGCAGGGGGCTCCGCCGTTGCGACTCTTTGCCGGCGGCCCCGGATGTCGGGCCGGCGATCGGCGGGGGTGCTGGGGGTGGCGGTGGGGGTGGCGGATAGGGGGCGGGAAGGCCGCGCGCCCGCGGGGTTGCGGGCGCGGGGGGAGGGGCTCGCCTGTCTGGGCATCCTCGGCATTCCGGGATCCGTTCGAGCGGCGCGGGGGATCAGATCGGCAGCGCGAGTGTAGTGGCCGGGCGCTGGATCTCATCGACGATGCGCCTGGCGGTGGCGGTTTGCGTGGCGCGGAGGGTGCTGGCGTGGGCGCGGAAGCGCTCGGCGAGGGCGGGGTCGGCGGCCGTGGCGATCTCGATGGAGCGGGCGATGGAGGCGGCGCCGGACTTGAGCTGTCGGGCGCGGAGGAGCGTGGCCGCGAGGGCGCCGCCGAGCAGCACGGGGGCGGCGAAGGGCTCGGGGAGGATGCCGGAGAGGAGTTCGGCGGCGCGGGTGAGCCCGTCGGTGGGCTCTCGGGCTTCGGCGAGGACCTGCTCGAGGCGGAGGAGGGCGGCGTCGAGCGCGGCGACGCGCGCGGCGGCTTCGGCGAGGGCGGCCTCGGCGTGCGGGCGCTCGGGGGCGGTTTCCGGCAGGCGGGCGAGGAGCGATTCGAGGCGGTCGGCTTCGGCGGCGATGGCGGATCGCGCCTCGGCGGCGCGGTCGCGGAAGGTTTCGACATCAGCGACCGTGGTGCAGGCGGGGACGGAGGCGAGGAGGAGGAGGGCGCAGAGCCAGAGGAGGAGGGAGCGGGGAACGCGGAGCAGCGGAACGGCGGAACGCAGATGTTGGCGGATGGATCGCCGGCGATGAGGCGGAGCGTGCATCGCGGCGGACCGCGGGCGGCTCTTCGGCGTGCGCGCGGAGACGGCGTGGCGGTGGTGGTTGGCGTGCGGCATGGGTCCCGACCCTTCCCTGTGCGCCCCTCGGCGGGAACGCGCCGAGCCCACCCCGACGCGTGCCGATCGGCGGAGCGCGGCCGATCGGCGGTGGGAACGTACACCGGCGGCCGGGGATGGCAAGGGGGCGTTTGCGCAGTGCAGGGTTGGTGCGCGCGCGGCCGGGAGATGCGCCGCAGATTTCTTGAGCGGGGTGGGCCGAGAACGGGGGAGCGGAGGAACGAGGAAGCGACGGGCGGGGCGCCCGTGCCTAGGCCGGAGAGGAGAGGGAGGAGGAAGGTGGGAGGGCGAGGAGGGCGCGGGCGGCCTTGTGGTGGAGGGCGTGCCCGGAGCGCTCGGCGATGACGCGGGCGCGGAGGGGGCGGGCGATGAGGGCGAGGTCGCCGATGAGGTCGAGGAGCTTGTGGCGCGCGGGCTCGTCGGGGAAGCGGAGGGCGTTGCCGGCGAGCGGGGCGCCGCGGCGTTCGCCCTCGTCCTCGATCACGAGCATGTGGCTGGCGTCGAGGTGGGCGAAGAGGCCGAGGGCCTGCATCTGGCCGGCCTCGCGGGCGAGGCAGAAGGTGCGGGCGGGGGCGATGTGCGCGGCGAAGTCTTCGGGGGTGCCGTCCCAGCGGGCCTCGGAGCGGGGGATGGGGGCGTCCTGGCCGTAGTCGAGGCGGTAGGTGAAGGTGGGCTGGACGGCGCGGGGGAGGGGCTCGAAGCGGACGCGGGCGCGGGCGTCGTCGGAGACGACCTCGAAGGGCTCGCGGACGACGATGGGCTCGGGGGTCGGGCCGGGGAGGGTGCGGAGGCCGGCGTTGTGGATCTCGGCGGTGAAGATGTCGGCCGAGCCGTCGTCGATGGGGACCTCGGGCCCGTGGAACTCGATCTCGGCGTCGGTGACGCCGGCGGCGGCGAGGGCGGCGAGGAGGTGCTCGACGGTGTGGATGGCGGCGCCCGCGGCCTCGAGGGCGGTGTTGCGCGGGGGCATCCTGTCGAAGGCGGGG
>CAYMFP010000116.1:8619-8947 GCA_964389385.1 uncultured Phycisphaeraceae bacterium
GCGCCGGGGGCGGGGGGGGGGGGGGGGGGGGGGGCCCCGGTGGGGGGGGGGGGGGGGGGGGGGGGGCCCGGAGAGGGCCGAGGCGTGGGCGGGGATGAGGACGTCGGTGCGGTCGAAGGGCCGGAAGAGGATGCCGCGGGGGGTGTCGGCGGGTTCGGCGGGGTGGATGGTGAGTTCGGCGGGTTCGCCGGTGAAGAGGCCGCGGCCGATGACGGTCGCGGCGCTGGCGAGGGTGCGTCGCTTCGTCGCCGTGAGCATGGAAAGGAAGATAGCAGAGGGCAGAAGGGCGGATGGCAGAGGAGGAGATGGCTGGAGGGCCGGACCTCTG
>CAYMFP010000117.1:0-8922 GCA_964389385.1 uncultured Phycisphaeraceae bacterium
GGGCGCGGCTGGCGGAGCGGAGGCGGTTCCAGGACTTCGTCGCGGGGCGGGACGTGCCGTGCCCGCGGTGCGGGTACGGCCTGCGGGATCTGCGGGAGCCCGTCTGCCCGGAATGCGGGGAGGCGGTGGGCGTGGCGAAGCTCCTCCGCCCGCCGGCCCGGGGATCGGCGTGGTGGTGGGGGCTCGGGCTGCTGCCGCTGGCGGCGTTGTCGCCGCTGCTCGGCTGCTTCTCGGTGATGCTGGTCGTGGTGGGCGTCGCGCCCGGCGAGCGGATCGGCTTCGGCGTGGCGTCGGGAATCCTGTGGGGGCTTCTCGGGGTCTGGATCGTGCTCCGCCGGCGGATCCGGCGGCTCTCGCCGGGGAGCCAGCGGCTGCTGTGCGCCGGCGTCTGGGGCGGAAGTCTCCTGCTCCTGCTCGCGTTGGCCGGATAGACGGCGGCTGCCGGAATGGCAGCGGCGCCGGCCGCGGAACGGGAGCGGCAGGGGCTGCGCGGACGTTGATCGGCTCGTGAACTGGCGCGCGGGTTGCATCGGGAGAGCATCGGGCCGCGGGCGGGGTGCGGAGGCGTAGGCCCTGGAGGTTGCGTTGCTCGGCCGGGGAGGCCGTGCGGCGGGTGTGGGCGTCGGGCCGGAGCCGCCGGTCGGAGGCCGGCGTCACCTGCGGAAAGGAAGGCGTGCGATGCGGATGGATCGGTTGACGACGGTGGCGCAGCAGGCGTTGGCGGCGGCGCAGGCGGACGCGGCGGGGCGGCGGCACCCGGAGGTGACGGGGCTGCACGTGCTGCGGGCGCTGATCGACGAGGGGCCGGAGGGGGGTCAGTCGTCGGCCGCGGCGGTGCTGGGCAAGGCGGGCGTGGACGCGAAGCGCGTGCTGCCGGTGATCGACGCGGAGCTGAGCCGCCAGCCGACGACGAGCAGCGGGGCGGGGGCCGGCGGGCGGCAGGTGCTCGAGCTGCTGACGCGGGCCGAGCAGGAGATGCGGGAGCTGGGGGACAGCTACGCGAGCACGGAGCACCTGCTGCTGGCGTGCGCGGAGGTGAAGGGCCCGGCGCGGCAGGTGCTCGAGACGCTGGGCGTGAAGCGGAAGAACATCGCCGACGCGATCCGGGCGCTGCGGGCGGCGTCGGGCGTGCAGAACGTGAGCGACGCGAACGCGGAGGGGCAGTACGAGGCGCTGAAGAAGTACGCGATCGACCTGACGGAGAAGGCCCAGCAGGGCCGGCTGGACCCGGTGATCGGTCGCGACGAGGAGATCCGCCGGTGCATGCAGGTGCTCGGGCGGCGGACGAAGAACAACCCGGTGCTGATCGGCGAGCCGGGCGTCGGGAAGACGGCGATCGCCGAGGGGCTGGCGCTGCGGATCGTGAACGGCGACTGCCCGAGCAGCATGCGCGACAAGCGGATCATGGCGCTCGACGTCGGGCAGCTTCTCGCGGGGGCGAAGTACCGGGGCGAGTTCGAGGAGCGCCTCAAGGCGGTGCTGCGCGAGGTGCCGGGCGGCGAGGTGATCCTGTTCATCGACGAGCTGCACACGATCATCGGGGCGGGGGCGGCCGAGGGGGCGGTGAGCGCGGGGAACCTGCTCAAGCCGGCGCTGGCGCGCGGGGAGCTGCGGTGCATCGGCGCGACGACGCTGGACGAGTACCGCAAGCACGTGGAGAAGGACCCGGCGTTCGAGCGGCGGTTCCAGCCGATCTACGTCGGACAGCCCTCGGTCGAGCAGACGGTGGCGATCCTGCGCGGGCTGAAGGAGCGGTACGAGGCGCACCACGGTGTGCGGATCCAGGACGCGGCGATCCTCGCGGCGGCGAACCTGAGCCACCGGTACATCGCGGACCGGTTCCTGCCGGACAAGGCGATCGACCTGATCGACGAGGCGGCGAGCCGGCTGCGGATCGAGAACGACAGCATGCCGACGGAGCTGGACGAGCTGCGCCGGAAGATCATGCAGCTGGAGATCGAGCGGGAGGCGCTGCGGATCGGGGACGTGGCGGAGCGGCGGGGGGAGGACGGCGCGCCGCGCGAGAACCGCGAGCTGCAGCGCGTCGAGCGGGAGCTGTCCGAGCTGCAGGAGGAGAACCGTCGGCTGACGGCGCAGTGGGAGGAGGAGAAGAAGGACCTCGACGCGGTGAAGGCCGCGCGGGAGGAGATCGACCGCAAGCGCGTCGAGCTGGAGCAGGCGCAGCGGCGGGGCGATCTCGAGACGGCGGCGCGGATCCAGTACGGGGAGCTGCGTGATCTGGAGAAGCGGCTGCGCGAGGCCGAGGCGCGGCTCGACGAGCGGGCGGCCAAGGGCGACACGCTGGTGAAGGAGGAGGTCGACGCCGAGCAGGTGGCGGAGATCGTGGCGCGGTGGACGGGGATCCCGGTCGCCAAGCTGGTGGAGGGGGAGCGCGAGAAGCTGACGCGGATGGAGGAGTTCCTGACGCGTCGGGTGGTGGGCCAGCAGGAGGCGCTGCGCGCGGTGAGCGACGCCGTGCGGCGGTCGCGGGCGGGGCTCGGGGACCCGCAGCGCCCGATCGGCAGCTTCCTGTTCCTGGGCCCGACGGGCGTGGGGAAGACGGAGACGTGCCGGGCGCTGGCGGAGTTCCTCTTCGACACGGAGGAGGCGCTGATCCGCCTGGACATGTCGGAGTACATGGAGAAGCACGCGGTGAGCCGGATGATCGGCGCGCCTCCGGGGTACGTCGGGTACGACGAGGGCGGTGCGCTGACGGAGGCCGTGCGGCGCCGCCCGTACTGCGTGGTGCTGCTCGACGAGGTGGAGAAGGCGCACCCGGACGTGTTCAACGTGCTGCTGCAGCTGCTGGACGACGGGCGTCTGACGGACGGCCAGGGGCGGACGGTGGACTTCCGGAACACGATCGTCGTGATGACGAGCAACATCGGGAGCCAGAAGATCCAGGAGATGACGGAGAAGGGGGCGGAGGACTGGGAGATCGAGGCGGCGATCCGCGACCTGATCCGGCGCGGGCCGGGGATGGACGTCGACGCCTCGGGGCTGAGCCCGGAGGAGATCGCCAAGCGCGGCGGGTTCAACGCGCGGTTCGACCTGAGCGAGCGCGGGCCGTTCTTCCGCCCGGAGCTGCTCAACCGGATCGACGAGGTGGTGGTCTTCCACCAGCTGCGGCGGGAGGCGCTCGGCTCGATCGTGGAGATCCAGCTCGGGCGGCTGCGGGAGCGGCTGGCGGCGCGCGAGATGTCGCTGGAACTCACGGAGGAGGCGAAGAAAGAACTCGCCAGCGAGGGGTGGGACCCGGCGTACGGCGCCCGCCCGCTCAAGCGGACGATCCAGCACCGGATCGAGAACCCGCTCGCCTCTCGGATCCTGCAGGGCGACTTCGGGGCGGGCGATCACATCCGCGTGGACTACCAGGGCAAGAGCTTCGTGTTCGAGCGGGCCGATCGGCTCGCGAACGCCGGGACGGAGGCGAGCGCCGCCTGAATCGGGGCGTCACGCCGCGCGGCCGTCGAGCGCGCACACATGGAGATTGCGCCGCGCGTTCTTTCAACAAGCGGCCTGTGTTGAGAGAACGGAGAGCGATCGGGCGCGGCTCAGCCGCCGGCGGCCTTGATGAAGAAGACGGTCATCGTCTTCCCGCCGAGGTCCTTGGTGAGCATGAGGCGCCCGTCGGAGAGGAAGGTGAGTTCCTCCGGACCGTCCTCGCCCGTCACCGAGATCGTGTGCGGGCCGGTGCGCTCCCAGCTGCCGGGGACGGTGCGCTGCGGGAGGGACGGGGCCGGCGTGCCGGCGATGAGCATCGGCAGGAGGGCGCCGAGCTGATCGGCGTCCGGGAACGTCCAGACGGCGCGGTCGCCGGCCTCGAGGGTGAGGGAGATCGCCATCGCGTCCGCGAAAGCGTCGGAGACGTGGGCGGGGATGGCTTGGGACGGATCGGAGGCCTGATCCATCTCGGCGAACAGCCGGCGCGTCTCGGCCCGCATCGCGTCGCGGTCGGAGCGCCAGGTGCCGACGAAATTGTTCTCCCCGCACCCGACGGCGCACGGGAGCAGGAACACCAGGGCGGCGGCGCGGGCGGCGGGGGTCATCGGTTTCTCCTCGCGGTGGGGCCGACCGGAATCGGGCGGTCGCGCCACTCTACCGGAAGCCCGCCCGCGGGGTGAGAAGGGGCCGGGGCTTCGGCGGGCCGGGGGCGAGCGAGCCTGAGGCCGACGCCACGGCGCAAGAAAAAGCCCGCACGGGCGACACACCCGAGCGGGCCCGGCGGTACTTGTTGCCCCGGCCGCACCGGGGCGCTTCATCATAAGGCTTGTAGATCAACAATTCAAGAATGAGTCCGGGTCGGGTCTGAAAAACGCTTTGTGCTCATCCCCTGTTCCGGTACGCTGCAACCCAAGGCCGCCCACCGGCGGCATCGCAGGAGGAGAGGACATGGCACGAGCGCACGGTTTCGCGGCCGGACGGCCGCGGGCGGGGTCGGCTGCGGCCGCGGGGGCATGGGCGGGGCTGGCGATCGGGATCGCGGGCGTCCCGACGGCCGGGGCGGATCCGGTCGAGGTCGGCGTGATCGCGTCCGTCGACGGGCAGGACCGCTACGAGGGCTTCATGTCCCCGTTCGGGGTCCTGTACAGGGACGGGGGGATCGGGATCCTGGTGGCGGGGGACATGTTCGGCGTCACGAGCCGCGCGACCGCGCCCCCGCCGGGCGTGCCGGATGCGCTGCTCGACGACTCCGACGGCTCGGAGCCGAGCGACACCGCCGGCATCGTGCCCACGTCGGACACGGGCTGGTTCTTCGGGATCGTGGATCTGACGAACGGGATGATCCAGAGCCCGCAGTGGGCGGAGTGGACGTTCGACGTCTCCGGGCTCACGGGGCTGCGGGCGACGGGGCTGTTCGCGGCGATGGGCATCTTCGAGCAGGGCAGCGACGGGTTCGTGATCTCGTGGAGCCTCGACGGCGGGGCGTACGAGCCGCTGTTCACCGGGCAGACCGACGTCGCCGGCACGCAGACGTACACGATGGCCTCGGGGGCGGTGGTGGAGCTGGAGCGTCCGATGCGGCTGAACGGCGTGGCGCTCGACAACCGCTTCCGCCCGTTCTCGGCGGAGATCCCCGGGACGGGGACGACGCTGAAGATCCACCTCATCGCCTGGGCGGACGGGAACCCGGAGGCGATGGCCTTCCGGGACCTGCGGATCCTCGCCGAGGCGTCCGGCGGCGGGTGCGTCGCGGACATGAACGGCGACGGCGCCGCGGACGTGGGGGATCTGCTCGCCTTCCTGGGCGCGTTCCGGGCGCAGGCGCCGTCGGCCGACGTGGACGGCGACGGGTCCGCGACGGTGTCGGACCTGCTGGCGTTCCTCGGGGCGTTCCGGGCCGGGTGCCCCGCGGGGGCGTGACGGCGCCGGGGGGCCGGCCCGTCGCCCGGGCTCAGGCCGCGAGACCGCCGGGGCGGTCGTGCCCGAGGTCCTGCCCGCCGTTGCCGCCGTGTTCCCAGCCCTCGCCCCAGGCGCCGGGCTCGTGGCGGAGGCGGTGGGTGACGCGCGCGATGCGGGCGGCCTGCCTGGCGTACGCGGCGGCGGCGGCGGAGAGGACGGGGTCCAGCTCCTCGGGGAAGGGGGCGCGCTGCTCGCGGAAGAGGGCGATGACGCCGAAGCAGCGGGGCCCGTGGTTGCACGGGACGGCGAGGACGCTCTGCCCGTCGAGCCAGGCGGCGTCCTCGCCGAGGGCGTCGCGGAGTTCCTCGTCGGTCTCGAGGCGGAGGAGCCCGTCGGCGTCCTCCGCGGCCGGGGCGAGGAAGCCGGCGAGGCGGTCGAAGTAGAACTCGGCGGAGTCGCGTTCGCGGTCGTAGTTGATGAAGGCGCCGAGGGCGAACTCGCCGGAGGCGCAGGCGATGAAGAGCGCGGCGTTGGTGGAGCCGGCGCGGGCGAGGAGGAACTCGAGCGTGGCGCGGAGGGCGTCCTCGATCTCGAGGGAGTCTGCCAGCGCCTCGCCGAGTTCGGCGTGGTCGGCGGCGGGGATCGGCGGGGACTGGGCGTCGGGCAGGGCGGTGCACAGCCCGAGCAGGGCGTTCGACGCGCGGGCCCGGGGCTCGGCGAGGGGAGAGAACTGGGAGAGCACGGGCCCGGGGACGCGGTTGGCGGCGGCCTCGACGCGGGCGAGCAGCTCGCTGCGGGCGATGCGGGGGGGGAGGACGTCGACGGCGCCGGCGCGCATGGCGTCGAGCGCGTCCTCGAGCCGGGGGGCGGAGGCGAGGAGGATGCAGGCGGTCTCCGGGGCGGCGGCGCGGACGAGGCGGCAGAGTTCGATGCCGTCGCCGAGCCCGGGCTCGCCGGGCGCGGCGCGCCCGTCGATCAGGGCGACGTCGAAGGTGCGCGAGGCGAGGTCGCCGACGGCGGCGCGGGGGTCCTGGTGGACGCTGAGCAGGTCGGCCCGCTCGGCGAGCTGGGCGGCGAGGCGGTCGCGGACGACGCGGCGGGGGGAGAGGACCAGCACGCGGCAGGGCTTCCGCTCGGCGTCGGACGCCTCGGGGTGGCTGGCGTCGGCGGGGGTGCCTGGGGTGGGGCGCGGGGTGGGGCGCGGTGCGGGGTCCACGGGTGCCTCCTGCGGGCGCGGCGCCGGGGGGCGCCGCGGAAGGGTCAAGCGGCTCGGGCGGCCTTTCGGGCGCCGGGCAGCGGGATCTCGAGCGTGGCGGCGGTGCCGCCGCCGACGCGCGGGGCCAGAGCGATCGACCCGTCGTGCAGGTCGGTGAAGACGCGGGCGCGGGAAAGCCCGAGACCGGTCTGCCGCCCTGCGGGCTTCTCGCTGAAGAAGGGGTCGAACGCGTGCGAACGGGCGCGCGGGCTCAGCCCGCGCCCGCGGTCGAAGACGGTGACGCGGAAGCGCCCCGCGGCGTGGTCGGCCGCGGCGACGACGCGGACGGGCTCCGAGGCGTCGGCCGCGGCGTGGGCCTCCCACGCGTTGAGCAGCAGCTCGGCGAGCGCGGCCGCGAGCAGCCCGCGGTCGGCGAGCATCGGGGGCGTGTTGTCGGAGACCTCGACGGTGCACGGGGGAGGCGTGAGCGGGGGACGGACGCGCTGCCGGGCCGCGCGCACGGCGTCGGCGAGCAGATCCGCCGCGGCGAACGGCTCCGGGTGCGGCGTCGGCGGGCTCGCGAGCAGGTGCATGCTGCTGATGAGCGTGGAGAGGTGCTCGGCGGCGTCGGCGACGGCCTCGGCGTCGGCGCGGTCGGTCGGCGAGGCGAGGCGCCGAGCGAGGAGCTGGGACCGCCCGCGGATGATCGTGAGCGGGTTGTTCATCTCGTGGGCGGCGCCGGCGGACATCTCGCCGAGGCGGGCGAGGGAACGCGCCTCGGTGAGGCGTTCTTGCGTCTCGGCCAGGGTGCGGTGCGCGGCCGCGAGCTGGTCGCCGAGGCGCTCGGCCTCCTCGCGCCGCACGGCCGCGGCGAGTTCGGCCGCCCAGCAGGCGACGAGCGGGGCGAGGGCGGGGCCGTCGGGTTCCGGGGCGTCGGCGGCGCGGCGCCGGGGGCCTGGGGCGTCGTGGACGAGCAAGGCGAGCGGGCGGGCGCGGGTCGAGACGGGGAGGACGCGCAGCGAGCGCGGGTCGATCTCGGGCGCCTCGGAGGCGATCCAGTCGAAGGCGGCGGTGGCGCGCAGCGCGGTCGAGGCGCCGGGGGCGAGCGCGGCGAGGAGGTCGCCCGCGTCGACGGGCGGATCGTCCATGACGCGGGGCGGGAGCCCGGGGACGTGCAGCGTCCACGGGGCGCCGGGCTCGGTGAGGATCGCGACGGCGGCGAAGGCGCAGCCGATCGCGGAGGCGGCGGAGGCGGCGACGCGCTCGGCCGCGTGCTCGGGGCCGCCGGCGAGGCGCGCGGAGGAGAAGGCGTGGATCTCGCGGAGGACGCGGGCGCGGCGGTCGGCGTCGCGGGAGCGCCGGCGGAGGCGGGCGTTCTGGCGCGAGAGGCGGTCGTTGGCGCGCTGGAGCGCGTCGATGAGCAGGTCCGGGGCGGTGGCGGCGCCGAGCCCGAGCAGGGTGCAGCGCTCGCCGACGACGGAGGCGAGGCGCCCGAGGAAGCCGGGCTCGCGGTGGGCCCCGACGCCGAGCGGGTCGGCGAGGGCGTCGGGGGCGCGGGGCTCGCCGAAGTCGCCGGACCAGCCGATGTGGGCGGCGCGGCAGATGGCGTCGGCGAGGGCGACGAGGGCGATCAGCGGGCGGGCGGCGGCCTCGGGGAGCGCCTCCGGCGGCTGCGCGTGGAGGCGCATGACGTCGGCGATGGGGCGGGGCAGGCCCCAGCGTTCGGCGAGGCGGCGCCCGGCGGCGTGGTGGTCGAGCCCGAGGATCTCGCGTTCGACCGCGGCCGCGTCGCAGCCGCGCTGCTCGGCGAGGGTGGCGACGCGGGCGTAGGCCTTGGGGAGCACGGCGTCGAGGGCGATGCGTCCGAGGTCGTGCAGGAGCCCGGCGGTGAAGGCGGCGCCGGGGTCGATGCCGAGGGCGGGGGTGCGTTCGGCGAGGTGCTCGGCGCAGCAGGCGACGGCGACGCAGTGGCGCCAGAGCCCCTCGCGGTCGACGCCGGCCGGGCGGCCGGCGGCGCGGACGCCGAGGGTCTCGATGACGTGGGTGCCGAGGATGGCGGTGCGGACGGCGTCGAGCCCGAGGAGGACGATGGCGCGGCGGGCGGTGTCGACGGGCTCGGCGATGCCGCGGTCGGCGCGGCGGCACATGGCGAGCACGGTGGCGGAGAGGGCGGGGTCGTTCTCGACGAGGGCGATGACCTCCTCGAGCGCCGCGTCCTCGTCGGCGCCGAGGGCGAGGAGCCGGGCGGCGACGGGCGAGAGCGTGGGGAGCCGGTCGACCCCGGCGAGGATGAGTTCCACCGTGCGCCGGTCGTGGGCCTGGATGTCTTCGGGAAGCCTGGTCAACCCTCGTCCTCGGTCGGGCGGTGGGGGCGCGGTTGGGGC
>CAYMFP010000118.1:0-8868 GCA_964389385.1 uncultured Phycisphaeraceae bacterium
GTGGGAGATCCGGCATCCGGGTGTTCACCGGCCCGTGTTCCTGCGGGCCACCCGGGGGGAGAGAGACCTCGACCTCGTTCGAGTCTTGATCCATCGCGGCCTTCTCCGACGGCATCCGGCACGTGCCGGGGCCGTGTCATTGTTTTCGTGCGCTTCGTGCGGATTATCTAGAGGAGATTTGCGATGAAGAAGGCTTGCCTGTTCGGTGGCGCCCTCCTGAGCGCCGGTATCGCGGCCCAGGTCGAGGCCCAGCAGTTCAACTTCCAGCAGACCGGCAGCTACGCCGGCAGCACGTTCAGCTCGCTCTCCTACCTCCTGACGGGCTACTACATCGCCAGCCCGTACGTCTTCGGCATCGACAACTACGCCATCGCGTACTACACGAGCAGCCCGTCCGATTTCAACGCGTCGACCACGTCCTTCGGCGGCAACACCGTCAGCTCGACGGTGACGAACAACTCGATCCGTTACGAGACCACCTGGGACGGCAGCTACGGCGATGGCGGCTTCTTCGGCGGCTTCGTCCAGGCGTTCTTCACCGTCAGCCAGGACGCCACCCTCGTCCTGAGCTGGGACATGTCCAACACGGACTTCTTCGGGCCTCCCAGCTTCTTCACGATCGAGGGCGGCAGCTTCTTCCACTCGATCAGCATCACCGCGGCGAACGCCGTCGGCAGCGCCGAGATCCAGCTCCAGGCCGGTGTTGAGTACGGCATCGTCCTCGACGCGGGCAACCCGTTCAGCTTCGACACGGGCACCAAGTACCTCCAGGCGACCCTCATCCCGACGCCCGGCGCCGCCGGTCTGCTCGGCGCCGCCGGCCTCCTGGCCGCCCGCCGTCGCCGCGCCGCCTGAAGTCGGCACCCACGCCTGACGATTTGACTCGAAGCGCCGGGCCCGCGACAGTGGGCTCGGCCTTTTTCTTTCCTGGCGGAGGCGGGTGATGTTCGGACCAAGCCCAGCGGCTGCCCCCACGAAGCGTGCCCGGATCATCGAGGAGGCGCGGCGCCTGCTCGCCGCCGATAAGTCCGCCGAGGCCGCCAAGGCCCTCGAGCCGCTCGTCAAACGCCCCAAGCCCGATCCCGAGGGCCTCTTCCTGATGGCCCTGGTCGCCGAGCGTCAGCACCGGGTCGACGCGGCCGTCTCCCTCGCCAAGCAGTCCCTCTCCCTGCTCACGCACCCCGACCCGATGCTGCTCCTCGCCCGCTACCACCGCTCGAAGGGGGAGACGGACGAGGGGGTCGCTTGGTGCGACCGGGTGCTCGCGATCAAGAAGGGGGTCCTGCCCGCCATCTGCATCAAGGCGGCGGCGCTGGAGGAGGCGGGACGCTACGACGACGCGGAGGCCGTGCTCGCCCCCCTCGTCGCCGAGGCCGAGCAGTCCGGGAGCAAGCTCCCCGCCCCCGTCCGGGAGGTGTGGGCGCGTCTGCTCGTGCAGCGGAAGCGCTTCGACGAGGCCTTGGCCGTGATCGACGGCATCCTGGCCGAGCCCGAGACGCCGGACGAGCTCCGCCGCCTCGTCCTGCACCTCAAGGCCAAGGCGTGCGACCGGGCGAAGCGCTACGACGACGCCTGGCGGGCCGCCGAGGGCGCGAACGAGATCGGGCGGATCGAGTTCGACCCCGACCTCTACGAGGAGCAGGTCTCCACCCTCATGGAGATCTGGTCGCGGGAGAACATGGCCCGCTTCCCGCTCAGCGAGTGCGACAGCGAGCTGCCGGTCTTCGTCGCCGGCATGCCCCGCAGCGGGACGAGCCTGATCGACCAGATCATCGACGCCCACCCCAAGGCCGCGGGCGTCGGCGAGCTGAACACGATCGAGCGCTTCGCCGGCGAACTCGGGCGGGCGTACGACCCGTCGAAGGAGCCGCCGGCCTGCTTCGGGAAGTACGACCGGTACCGGTGGACGCGCGTGGCGCGGGACTACGTGCGCGAGCTGCAGGACTCCGCCGGACCGGGCGTGGAGCGGGTCGTGAACAAGGCGCTGGGCAACAACAAGCTCGTCGGGCTCATCGCGCGCCTCTTCCCGAAGACCCGCGTGATCCACGCGATCCGCGATCCCAAGGACGTCTCCATCAGCTGTTTCATGGGCGGCTTCAACAACCGCATGCACCCGTGGACCACCCGCGTCGAGTGGGCCGCCCGGGCGTGGGAGCAGTCCATGCGGATGATGGAGCACTGGAAGGCGACGCTCGACATCCCGATCCTGGACGTCCACTACGAGCGCCTCGTGCACGACCCCGAGACCGAGTTCCCCCGGATCATCGAGTTCCTCGGGCTCGAGTGGGACGACGCCTGCCGCGAGTTCTACAAGAGCAAGCGCACCGTCCGCACGCTCAGCTACGACCAGGTGAACCGCCCGCTCTACACCTCCTCGGCCGGGCGGCACGCGAACTACGACGCCTGGCTCAGCGGCGTCTGCTTCCCGGAGTACGCCGCGGGCGTGTAGCCTCGCGGGCGTGCGCCGGGCGGCCCGGGCCTGCGCGATCGCGCGAAGAGCGACGGGCGGGTTCGCCGTCGGGCCCGGCGAGACGCCGGCCGAGCGCCGCCCTTCGCGGCAGGCCTTCCGATTCTGTGCTCCGCGGGCCCGCGTCCCGGCCCGGGCCGCGGGATCACCGGTTCTGGATGATCCGGTCCAGCAGCGCCTGCTCGGCCTCGCGGTAGGCGCCGAACTGCGACTCCAGCTCGCCGCGGAGGTCCTCGATCAGCTCGCCCCTCGCGTCGCCCGCGCGCAGGGCGGCGGCGAGCGCCTCGGACGTCGCCCGCAGGTCGCTCGCCGCGACGGCGTACGCCCGCGCCGCGTCGTAGAGCAGCTGCTGCTCCAGCTCCTTGGTCTTCGGGCGGTGCAGCAGCCGCCACGGCTGAGCCCGGACCTCCTCGAGCGTCAGCTTGAGCGTGTCGCTGGCGATCCGCGCGTTGCTGACGGCCCGCTCGATCTCCGGGCGGTTCTCGCGGACCAGGCTCAGGGCCTCGGCCCCCAGGTCGCCGTAGGTGCGCGACGCGGCGGTGCCCGTCTCCAGGAACTCGCGGAGCTGGTCCATGCTCTCGAGCCGGACGCGCCCCGTGATGTCCTCGACGTTCGCGACGATCCGCTCGATCCGCGGGCGCTGCTCGACGACGATCTCGCGCACCTGCTCGACGGCCAGGCGGGCCTCCTGGGCCCCGCCCTGGAGGTCCGCGAGGGTCGCCTCGGCCCGCTCGATCGCCGGGCCGATCCGCTCCGCGACGCGCTGCGCCTCGTCGAAGAGCGTGCCGAGGCGGGCCGAGAGCGCCTCGGCCTCGGCGCGGACGAGCGCGCTCGTCTCGTCCAGGTTCGTCAGGAAGCTCTCGACCCGGTTCCCCTCGCCGGTCACGAGCGGGACGAGGTTCTCGGTGATGCGCCGCGCGTCGGCGGAGACGGCGTGGACGTTGTCGATCGTGTCGCGGATCGTCAGCACGTCCTCCGGCCGGAAGCCGGCCTGGATGAGCAGGCCCGGCGCGAGGTCGCCCCGGAGCATCTCGCCCTCGGTGAGCAGCGGGTCGCCCCCCTGCGCCAGCTCGGGAGGGAAGCCGACGGGCGTGCCCACGTCGCGGATGTTCAGCCCGCTGACGGTGCCGAAGAGCGGGAGCGTCAGCGTGATCTTGGCGTTCTCGTAGAGCCGCACGTCCTCCCGGATGCGGATGTGGGCGATCTGCGAGACGACGCGCCGCCCGCCGTCCGGCAGGTCCTCGTACCCCTCCTCGACCGCGAGCACGCGCCCGATGTTCTGCCCGCCGAGGCTGACGGGCGAGCCGCGCTCCAGCCCCGCCGTGCCCACCTCGAGGGAGAAGACGACCCGGTACGGCGTCGTGGCCTGCAGCCGCGCGAGCAGGTCGCTCAGCATCGCGCTCATGCCCACCGCGAGCAGGAGCGCGAAGATCAGGAAGATCCCCGCCGCCACGTAGTTCCGCCTGAAGCTGCGCCTCGCCATGTGCCCTCTCGCCGCCCGCCGCGCGGGCCTGCCCCTACCGGATCCGCGTCGATTCCACGCTCGGCGTCCGCGTCACGAGCACCGGCTCGCCGAACAGGTCCGCGGCGTACCCCGCCGACGTGCGGCGTTCCGTGATCGGCCCCTCCGCGTCGCCGCGGAGGAACTGCCGGATGAGCCGCTCCGAGTCCGGCAGGTGCGCCGCCTCGCCCTCGGGGAGGTCCCGGAGCCGCTCGAACCAGTCCCGGGACGCGACCTTCAGGATGCGCCCCTTGTCGAGCATCGCCATCCGGTCGGCGATCGTGAACGCCGAGTCCATCTCGTGCGTGACCACCACGCTCGTCACCCCGAGCTGCTTGGAGAGCGCGACGATGAGCTGGTCGATCTGCGCGCTCGTGACCGGGTCCAGCCCCGCCGACGGCTCGTCGTAGAACAGGATCTGCGGGTCCAGCGCCAGCGCCCGCGCCAGCCCCGCCCGCTTCTTCATGCCCCCGGAGATCTGGGCCGGGAACTTGTCCGCGTGCTCCCGCAGCCCCACCAGCTCCAGCTTGATCTTCACCTGGATGTCGATGATCTCGGGGTCGAGGTCCGTGTGCTCCTGGAGCGGCAGGGCGACGTTCTCGGCCACCGTCATGCTGTTGAACAGCGCGCCCGACTGGAACAGGATCCCGAACTTCTTGCGGATCTCGTTCAGCTCCTCCTCGCGCATCCCGCAGATGTTCCGGCCGAACAGCTCGATCGTGCCCGCGCTCGGGCGCATCGACCCGATCATCAGGCGCAGCGTCGTCGACTTGCCCGACCCCGAGCCGCCCATGATCACCATCGTCTCGCCGCGGCGCACGTCGAGGTTGATGTCCTCGAGCACCGTCTGGTCCCCGAACCGCTTGGCGACCCCCCGGAGGCGGATGATCGGCCCGTCCGGATCGGCCGGCGCAGCGCCGGCCGCGGCGTGCGGCTCGGGCCGGCCCGGGGCGGGCCCGTTCTCGGCGGGATGGTCCGGGGGAAGTCCGATCACGGCGGGATCATAATCGGTCCGTCGCCGGATCCGGCCCGAACAAGAGCGGCGCGGCGCTCAGCCGCCGACGTCCTCCGCCGGCTGCTCCCCGTCCCCGGCGGGATCGGCGTCGCCGGTCGGAGCCGGGGCGGGCGTCGAGGGGCCCGCGGCGGTGTCGACCAGCGGGATCTCCGCGTGCGGCGTCACGATCAGGATGTTCTCGAACGTCGCCCTGGGCAGCTGCCCCGGCGTCGGCTGCTGGCCCTGCATCGCCTGGGAGTCGAACTCCAGGACGATCAGGGCCGGGCCCTGCGCGAACTCCGCGGGCATCGGGAAGGTGTCCGGCCGCCTCTGGTACTGCTGCACCTGCGGCCCGAGCGGTCCGTAGGCGCCCCAGAACTCCATGAGCCCCTGCGGCACGCCGGTGTAGGCGCCGAGTTCGGACTGGTAGGCCGAGCGGAACGCCTCGAACTGCTCGTCCGTGACGTTCACGGACAGGTGCTGGCGGGCGGCGTCGTAATCCCCGGCCTCGATCGCCTCCATGGCGTCGCTCGCCGGCTCGACCAGTATGCTGCCGAACGCGTCCATGCCGCTGCGGGCCATGAACGCCGCGCCGATGAGCACGCTCGTTCCCAGCAGGCCGATGATGATCGCCGCGATCGCGATCCCCTTGCCCCCGACCCGCCCCCGGGAGCCGCCGATCGTGAAGAGCGAGATGATGCCCAGCAGCGCCCCGAGCCAGCTCAGGCAGCAGGTGAACGAGAACACGAGCCCCGTGACGGCCAGCGCGCTCGTCCGCTCCGGGCGGTCGTAGACGGGGTCGCTGCCGAAGCTCTGGTGGGCGTACGGGTTGTCGCTCATCTCGTCGTTCCTCTGCGGGGGGCGGAAGCACCAGCGTAGCAGCGGCCGGCCCGGCCTGCGCCCGTCGCCCCGGCGCCTTCCCTCATCTCTGGCCTTCGGCGGCCCGCTCTTTCGGGCCCGGCATCGTCCCCGCGAGGCGCAGCGCGCAGGCCGCGATCCCCTCGATCGCCCGTTCGATCTCCTCCCCGGTCGTCTCGCGCGAGAGGCTGAACCGCACGCTCCCGTGGGCCACCTCCGGCGGCACCCCCATCGCCAGCAGCACCGGGGAAGGATCCAGCGATCCGGACGAGCAGGCGGCCCCGGCCGAGGCGCAGATCCCGCGCTCCGAGAGCAGCAGCAGCAACGCCTCCGCCTCCAGGCGAGGGAAGCCGATGTTCGTGGTGTTCCAGAGCCGGGCGGCGCCGGTCTCCGGGCCGTGGCTCGAACGCCGCCCCGGCGCGTTCACCACCGCCCCCGGAACGCGCTCGAGCACCCCGCGCTCCAGGCGGTCGCGCAGCCCCGCGAGCCGCTCGCGTGCCGACGCGTCCGCCAGCCACGCCCGCGCCTCGGCCGCGGCGACACCCGCCCCGAGGATCCCCGGCACGTTCTCCGTCCCCCCGCGCCGTCCGAGTTCCTGCGTGCCGTGCAGGGTCGGGCGCATCCGCACCCCCCGACGCGCCCACAGCACGCCGATCCCCTTGGGCCCGTGGAACTTGTGAGGAGAGAAAGAGAGGAGATCGAACGGGAGGGACGGCGGGGCCGAGGGGCCGGGAGAGGCGGCGGGACCGGGGAAAGCACCGCCCTGGCTCCCTTCCCCCACCGGCATCTTCCCAACCCACTGCGTCCCGTCGCAGTGGAACGGCACCCCGTGTTCGCGGCAGATCCGGGCGAGCCGCTCGACCGGCTGAACGGCGCCCGTCTCGTTGTTCGCCCACTGCACGCTCACGACGCCCACCCGCCCGTCCTCCAGCAGCCGCGGGAGAGCGTCGGCGTCCACGATCCCGCCGGGCAGGATCGGGATCTGGCGGAGTTCGCGGCCCTCCCTGGCGAGCTGCTCGGCCAGGTCGCGGACGGCCGAGTGCTCGATCGCGTCCGTCACCAGGGCCTGCCGCTCCGCCGGCGCGGCCGCGAGGACGCCGCGGATCGCCAGGTCGATCGACTCCGTCCCCGACCCGGTGAAGGTGATCTCCCGCGGCTTCGCCCCGATCAGCTCGGCCACCGAGCGGCGGGCGAGTTCCACCGCCTGCCGCGCGGCCTGCCCCGGGCGATGCACGGACGAGGGGTTGTGCCAGAGTTCGGTCAGCCCGCGGTTGACGGCCTCGACGACCGCGGGGGAAGGGCGCGTCGTCGCGTTGTTGTCCAGGTAGACCACACCCGAGGGTAAACGGGCCGAGGGGCCGAGAGCAAAGCGACGGACGGGGCGGAGCGCGCCTTACCGGTTCTCCGCGTCCTTGTTCTCCGGCGCCTGGCCGCCGGCCTCCTGCCGTCCGCGGCCCACGAGCACGCGGGCGAGCACGTCCGCCACGTGCGTCCCGGAGGCGTCGGTCCCGTGCCCCGGGATCTGCATCGCCGACATCACGCCGTACCCCATCCCGATGTGGATGAGCAGCCAGCTCATGACCTCGGCCGTGTAGCGCGTGGTGACCTTGTGCTCGGCCTGGGCCCGCTCCAGCTCGGTCTGGACGAACTTCTGGAGCTTGCCGATGTGCTCGGCCAGGGCGGCGCGGATCTTGTCGTCGTCCACCTCGGTCAGGGCCTGGAGGAAGACGCGGTACTCGCTCCGCCCCCGCTCCGAGACCATCGGGTTGTCGTTGAGCAGGCGGGTGAGCCGCTCGGCCGGGTCCGAGGCGCCCTCCAGGTCCTTCTCCCACTGTTCCAGCGTGCGCCGCCCGGTGCGGCGGATGAGCGCCACGAACAGGTCGCGCTTGCTCTTGAAGTGCCTGTAGATGATGGGCTCGGTGACGCCCGCGGCCTTGGCGAGCTGGCTCGTCGTCGCCCGCGCGTACCCCTGCTCCGCGAAGATGTCGGCGGCGACATCGAGCAGTTGCTCGCGGCGTTGGGCGGCGGGAAGTCGGCTCATGCGGAGGGCCTGAAACACCCAGTCAAGGGGATGGGCGCGAGTCTCGGCCGGCGGTGGCGGGTCGGGAGGTCGCGGACGGGCGGTGCGGATAGGGGCGGGGCGCGGTGTCCGGAGAAGTCTAGCCGGTCGGTTCGTAAGGGCTCGCAAACTCGCGGTCGGCGCGGGCGGATCGCGTGCCCGGCCTACCCGCGCGGGGCGGAATCTGCCTTCCCGCGTCCCGGAGCCTGCGGCGGCTCGTTCACCGGCACCGGGTCGTACCCGCTCCGCCCCGACCAGGGGTGGCACCGCAGGAGGCGGGCGACCGTGAGCCGGGTTCCGAGCAGCGGTCCGTGCTCCCGGTACGCCTCCTCCGCGTACCGGGAACACGTCGGCACGAACCGGCACGATCCGCCGACCAGCGGGCTCAGCGTCAGGCGGTAGACCCAGATCCCGGCGAGGAACGGCCAGGTCAGCGCGCGCCCGATCGGGCCCACCCGGCGGTGGTGCGTAGGCGGGGGCGGGTCGAGCGTCGCGACGCGGGCGGGGCGCCCTGCCCGCCGGCGCGGGGGGGTGGTCCGGGGCTCACACACCGTCCGATCCTTCCCCGGCGGGCGGGGCGTCGCGCCGGTCGGCCCGCCGTCCGCGGCGGAGCGTCTCGCGATGGATCGCCCGCACGGCGTCGGCGAACCAGGCTTGGTAGTCGGCCTGGCGCGCCGGCTCGTGCGGGCGGGCGATGACGACGAGGTCGTACGCCCCGGGCTCCCCCTCGATCTCGGGTCGCGGGATGTCGCGGCGGAGCAGGCGGAAGGATTCCCGGACCATGCGCTTGAGCCGGTTGCGGTCGTGGGCCTTGCCGTACTTCCGCCCGATCGAGATGCCGAGACGGTGATCGTTGCCGGGGCGGGGGAGGGCGAAGACGGTGAGCGGCCCGCGGGACTTGCGGAGCTTGCCGTCGAAGACGGCCTTGAACGCCGCCGGATCGCGGAGGCGGTGGCGGGCGCGCAGCGTGAAGGTCCGCGGCGCGCCCG
>CAYMFP010000119.1:0-8821 GCA_964389385.1 uncultured Phycisphaeraceae bacterium
CCTCCCCACCCGCTTCAACCCAAACCCGATCCCCCATCCCGTTCCCGAGTCAGCGCGGCAGGAAGCGCAGCACGTCGTTGTTCCGCGTCACGACGTACAGGCTCCCGTCCTCGAACGCGTCCGGCTTCACCAGCCGCAGCCCCGGCGCCGACACGTCCGCCAGCACCTCCCCCCGCTGCGGGTCCAGCAGCGCCAGCCGCGCGTTCCCGTCGTAGACGACCAGCCGCCCGTCCCGCACCGCCACGACCTCGCCGGTCACCTCCGCGTTCCGCCAGAGCACGCGCCCGTCCGCCGCCCCCAGCGCCACGAGCCCCTCCTCGGGGATCGTGACGTACAGCACCCCCCCGTGCACCCGCGGCCGGGCCGTGATCGGGTTCTGCGTGCGGTACCGCCAGACCTGCCGCCCGTCCAGCGCGAACGCGTAGACCGACTGGTCCAGGCTCGCGACGTACAGGCGGGTCCCGTCCGTCGCCGGCTCGTTCGCCAGCCCGCCCGAGATCTTCGCCCGTCCCAGCGCCGACGCCGTCGACGCGTCCAGGATCAGCACGTCCCCCGCCTGGCTCACGACGCCGACCACCGAGCCGTCGATCACCACCGGGTCGGCCGTGATCGACCCGCCCAGCCCGTACCCGGGCAGGGGGATCCCCGAGTCGATCAGCGTCCGCGAGACGATGCCCACCGGCGTGCCGTGCACCGCGATGTCCCCCGCCACCGCCGGCGCGGTGTTCACCACGCGCTCGAACCGGTGCCGCCCCGCGAGGTTCCCCGTCCGCAGGTCCACCACGAACAGCTCCGCGTCGCTCGTCACCAGAATCGCGTCGAGCGCGACCTCGCCCTCCACCCGACCGAACTCCCCGAGCGCGAGCTGGCGGAGCCCGAGCATCGTCGGCGTGCTCGCGTCGACGGAGATCCCCCCGCGCCGCATGACCTCGCGCCCCACCGTCTCGACCACCCGCGGCTCGAGCCGCAGCCGCTGCGCCAGCTGCGCCCCCGCCACCAGGTCCTGCAGCCCGCGCAGCGCCGCGTCGCGGAAGTTCGGGTCCACCCGCGAGAGCCCCAGGCGCTCCGGGTCGACGCTGCCGAACCCCTCCCGCGTCGCCCGCTCGAGGTCCACGCTCCACAGCGCCAGCTGCCCCAGCCCCACCAGCCGCGCGTCCACGTCGCGCAGCCGCACGTCCGACAGGTCGATCCGGCTCGCCGTGATCTCCCCCGGGCGCAGGCGCGCCGCCTGCGACTCCGTCACCCCCGCGTCCGACAGCCCGAGCTGCCCCAGCGCCAGCAGCCCCGCGGCCGCGATGCCCGGCTCCACCTCCCGGGACTCCGCCGCCACGTACCGCGCGTTCCCCACGTACCGGGTCCGCGGGCTGCCGTACTCCTCCGCCAGGCGGATCCGCCCGCTCCCCGCCTCCAGCACCGTCACCACCCCGCGCGAGTCCTGCGCGACGATCACGTCCTCGAACGGATCGAAGTGCTGCACGCTCGCCCCCGACGCCACCACCGGGCGGCTCGCCCAGTCCCACGAGTACCCCAGCTCCGCCCAGTCCCCGTGCCGGACCGTGAACCCGTCCAGCTGCGTGACGAGGTCCTCCAGCGTCGCCGGCGACGCCCGCCGCAGATCCTCCGAGGCCCGCGCCAGCGTCCCGCTCCCCCCGGCGCTCCCCGCGGCCCCCCCCCGCGAGCCGCCGCCGTCCGCGGCGCACCCGACGCCGACCGCCAGCCCCGCGGCACAGAGAACCCCGAACGGAAGGGCGGCGCGCCGGGAGCGGCGGGGGCGGCTGGCGAATCGCTGGTGCATGGAGGTCTCCTGGGTCGCGGGCGGCGTCCGGTCGGGCCCGCCGAGGGGGTGGGCGGGGTGGGGGATGGGTGCGGGGCGCGAGGCGGGGTCGCGGGCGGGTCCGAACGCCGGGCCGGGCAGTATCGAGCCCCCCCGGGCGGGCGTCAACCGGCCCCGGCCTCCCGCCCGGGCCGCGTGCCGCGGGAACACCCGCGCCGGGCCCCGCGCGGGGGCTACCCTCGTCGCTCCGCGCGGACGCGGAGCGGCATCATAAAGGAAAGGGGCCGGCGGTGTTCACCGGGCTCGTGCGGGCGGTCGGAACGGTGCTCTCGGCGGATCCCGCGCCCGGCGGCGCGCGCCTGACGCTCGACCCCGGCCCCTGGACGCACCGCCCCGAGCACGGGGAGTCCATCGCCGTCTCCGGGTGCTGCCTCACGATCGTCGGCACGCCCGCCCCCGGCGAGCCCTGGGCCTTCGACGTCATCCACGAGACCCTCGCCAAGACGAAGCTCGGCGCCCTCCGCCCGGGCTCGCGCGTCAACCTCGAGCCCTCCGTCACCGCCAGCACCCTGATGGGCGGGCACTTCGTCCAGGGGCACGTCGACGGCGTCGGCACGATCGCCCGGATCACGCGCCCCGACGCCTCCGGCGGCGAGTGGCGCCTCCGCGTGGCCCCCCCGGACGGGCTCATGCTGTTCGTCACCCCCAAGGGCTCGGTCTGCGTCGACGGCACGAGCCTCACCGTCGCCGCCCTCGACCCCGGCGACCGCGCCGGCGCCGGCGGCTGGTTCGAGGTCGCCCTCATCCCCACGACCCTGCGGGAGACCACCCTCGGCGACCTCGCCGAGGGCGACCCCGTCAACCTCGAGGCCGACATCCTCGCCAAGACCGTCGTCCACTACACCAGGCACTACGCCCGCTGACGAGCGCCACTGCTGCGCCGAGCCCCGCTTCGCGGGAGCGGCGACGCTCGCTCAGTCGCTCCCCTCCACCCGCCTGATCCGCGCCCCCAGCTCCTGCAGCGTCAGCTCCATCCGCTCGTACCCGCGGTCGAGGTGGTAGACGCGGTTCACCGTCGTCGTTCCCTCGGCCGCGAGCCCCGCGAGCACCAGCCCCGCCGAGGCCCGCAGGTCGCTCGCCATCACCGGCGCGCCCTTCAGACGCCGCACGCCGGAGACCACCACCGTCGCCCCCTGCCGGAAGCACCGCGCCCCCATCCGCGCCAGCTCCGCCACGTGCAGGAACCGCTCCGGGAAGATCTTCTCCGTCACCACGCTGTTCCCGTCCGCCAGGCAGAGCAGCGCCATGAGCTGCGCCTGCAGGTCCGTCGGGAACCCGGGGTGCGGCTGCGTCGTCACCTCCACCGGGCGCAGCACCCGGTCGCTCGTCACGCGCACCGTCGCCCGCGTCGGGCACTCGTCCCGGTCCAGCCGCTCGACGCGGACGCCCACCTCCTCCAGCCGGTCCTGCGCCGCCAGCAGGCAGTCGATCGGGCAGTTCTCCATCGTGATCTGCCCGTTCGTGATCGCCGCCGCGCACATGTAGGTGCCCGCCTCGATCCGGTCTGGCAGCACCTCGTGCTCCGCGCCGGACAGGCTCTCCACGCCGTCGACGATGATCCGCGGCGACCCCGCGCCCTGGATCCGGGCCCCCATCGCCGTCAGCAGGCGGGCCAGGTCGACGATCTCCGGCTCGCAGGCCGCGCACTCGATGATCGTCCGCCCCTCCGCCAGCGTCGCGGCGCAGAGCACGTTCGCCGTGCCGAGGACGGTCGAGCCCATCGGCCCGCCCAGGAAGACCAGGTCCCCCTTGAGCCGCCCGGAGGCGGGGGCCCGGGCGATGATGTCGCCCCCGTCGAGGTCGATCTCCGCCCCGAGCGCGCGCAGGCCCCGCAGGTGCAGGTCCACCGGGCGGTCGCCGATCGCGCACCCCCCCGGCATGGAGACCCGCGCCGCGCCGCGGCGGGCCAGCATCGGCCCGAGCGCGCAGATCGACGCGCGCATGGTCCGCACGATCTCGTACCGGGCGTGGCTGTTGCTCTCGTCCGCCGAGCGCAGCGTCAGGGCGCCGCCCGCCCCCAGCTCGCCCGTCCGCTCCACCCCCAGCTCGTCGAGCAGGCGGAGCATGTTCTCGATGTCGGCCAGCGCCGGCACGCCCCGCAGCGTCACCGGGCGGTCGGTCAGCAGCGCGGCGGCCATCAGCGGCAGCGCGGCGTTCTTCGACCCGTTCACGCGGACCCGGCCCTCGAGCCGCCGCCCGCCCTCGATCACGAACCTGTCCATCCGTGCCTTGCTCCGCTCGCGCATCCGCTGCTCCGCGCGGCGTCCGTTCCGGCGGCGGCGATGTTATCGGCGGTCACCCCGCGAACCCCTTGACGGGAACCTCCGGACTCCCCCCGCCCCCCGGGGCGAGGGTGTTCCTGCCCAGACCGCGCAGCCGGCGCTCCTGGCGAGGTTTTCCCGTTTCCGCGCCTGGCCATCCGACGGCGGGTTTGCGACTCTCGACGCGATGTTCTCCCGCCCCCGGCCGTCCAGGGCCGCGGCGGGACGCCCCGGGCGGTTCCGGGGCGGCACCGCACGCGGGGCAAGCCCCCGACTGACCCGAAGGGATCTGCCATGACGAGGACCACGCGAGCGAACCGGAGGGCCAGCGCCCTTGTGCGGGGCGGCGCCGCCGTCGCGGTGCTCGCCGCGGCCGGTCTGCTCCCGCAGACCGCGCCGGCCGAAGCGCAGGCCGCCGCGGCCCGCGACGAGTTCGCCCACCTCCCCGACACCATCGTCCTCACCGGCACGCTGCGCGACTTCCGGGCGCACGGCAAGCCGGGCGGGCACCCCGACTTCCAGCGGTACAACACCGGGCACATCGTCGGGCTCGTCCAGGACCAGCTCGACCGCGACGGCAAGCCCGTGCTCAAGAGCACCAGCGGCTACAAGGTCGACACGGAGTACCGCGACCGGCAGGGGAACAACATCAACCCCTCCATGTACGACGGCTCCAAGGGCGACCGCGCCGGCAAGCTCAGCACCCACAAGGGCACCGCCATCACCAGCGCCGAGTCGTTCCGGCAGTGGTACCGCGACGTCCCCGGCGTGAACATGTCGGCCGCGTACCCGATCGAGCTCCGCCGCGAGCCCGGGACGGCCAAGTACGTCTTCCACGCCCACGACATCGACTCGACGCCGGAGATCGAGGGCTTCTTCCCCGCCGACGGGCAGCTGTTCAACGACATGAACAGCCAGTACAAGCACAACTTCTACCTCACCTACGAGCTCGAGACCGAGTTCGTCTACCACCGCGGCGCCGGCGAGCGGTTCACCTTCTACGGCGACGACGACGTCTGGGTCTTCATCGACGGGAAGCTGGTCATCGACCTCGGCGGCGTGCACGGCGCCGTGAGCCAGACCATCGAGCTCGACCGCCTCGACTGGCTCCAGGACGGCAGGACGTACGACCTCAAGCTCTTCTTCGCCGAGCGGCACACCACCCGCTCCAACTTCCGCGTCGAGACGACCATGCAGCTCCGCACGATCGACCTGCCCGCCACGGCCGGGCTCTACGACTGATTCCCCCCACGGATCGGGACCACCGCTCGGATGGGAGAGCGGGTGAGCGGGCGGGCGGCGCCGGAGGGTGCCGCCCGCCTTTGCGCGCACCGGGCTCAGTACCGCCGCCCGTGCTCGTAGTAATGGTGGTGCTGCTGCGCCGGCCGGCGCTCGCGCTCGCGGAAGAAGATGAACGTGTGCGCCCGGCGCGGCACGGCGACGTAGACCCGCCGGTCGAGCGAGGGGCGCTCGGCCTGCGGCCACTCCCGCGTTGCCGAGAGCGGCAGGACGGGGTCGAAGGACAGCTCGGCGTCGCGCCGCGCCGCCTCGGCGCCCGCGGGCGCGGCGCTCGCGAGCGGCGACGGCAGGACCAGGTCCCAGGACGTCCCCCCGCTCCCGGCGTCGAGCCCGAACAGGGCGGTCGATCCCGGCGTGGAGACGACGTGCTGCCGCGGCGGGTACCCGCACCCGGCGAGAACGAGCGCTGCGCACGTCCCCACCAGCAACGCTCCGATCTTCCGGTTCCTCCGCATGCGGGGGAGGGTGCAAGCCCGGTGCCGGGAGCGCAAGATCCGCCGGAACGTGCCTGAGGGGCCTGCTCCGCCCGGGGCGTCGCGGCGGGGCAACGCGGGGCCGCGCCGGCGTTGCCGCGGGTGAACACGGCGGGCGGGTTCTCCCGAATCCGGGTGTGCATTCCGACGAAGGCGGGACCGACACGGCCGTGGATCCGGGGCCGGGTTGCGTGTTCCCGGACCCCGATCCTCCGGCAGCCCCGGACCGAGCGGAGATTCGCATGCAGGAGCCGAGCCACCCGTACACGACCACCGGCGCCCCACCCCCCGGCGTCTCGCCGGGCTCATCGCAGGATCCTCCGGCGGACGACGTGCGGAGCCGGGCGGAGCGCGTCGTCGCCGAGGGCGAGGACATCCGCAACCGGATCCGGGTGATCGTGGAGGACGCGGCCCGGGCCGGGCGGGCCGGGGCGGAGCAGCTCAACGGCGTCGCCCGCGACGTGATCGCCGGGGCGGTGGACGGGCTGAAGAACGTCTCGCCGGAACGCCGCGACCAGGCCCTCCGCGAGGCCGTGGACGGGCTGGGCGACGGGGTGCAGCGGACGGCCGACGCGACGCGGGCGGTGATCGAGGGCGCGGCCCGGCGCGGGGAGCGGTTCGCCAAGGAGGACCTGGACCGCTTCCGGCACGACCTGCAGACGCTGGGGGACCGGTTCGTGGAGACGGTCTCGCGGGCGACGGGGCGGGCGGCGGAGGAGTTCCGCGAGGAGCTGCGGGACATCCGGGGGCACGCGGAGGAGGTGCTGCGGTCGATCCGCCCGGCGCTGCGGTCCGCGGCCGAGGCGACGACGCGGACCGGGAGCCAGGCCGCGAGTTCCGCGGCCTCCGGGGCGGCGCACACGGGGCGGGCGGCGCTCGGCGCGCTGTTCGGGGCGGTGGGATCGCTGCTGAGCACGGCCGGGGAGACGATCGCCGGGCGGGGGGAGCGGCCGGGGAGCAACCCCGGGCGGGGCCCGGCGGGCGGGGAGCGGCCGGGGAGCGTGCCGGGGCCGGACGTGGCGTCGGCCCCGAACGTGCGGCCGGGTGAGGGGATCTGAGGCGGAGGGCGTCGCCGGGGCGGGGCCGGATCCCGCATGAAGAGGGCCGGTGAGCGTGGGGAGGCTTGGGCCTTGTCCCGACCGGAGAGGGTGTCCGCAGCGCCGGAAAGTGCTCGCGTCGCCCGCGGGCGGGGTCGCGACGACATCGGCGCGATCCGTCCGCTCGAAACCCCGGTTGCTACGAGATCTCCCACCACTTTCCTCCCGGGGGCCGGATATGTTGAGCAAACTGATCAAGGCGGCCGTCCTCCGCCGCATCCTCGGACGGGTGCTGCGGCGTTGAGGCCGCGAAGGACTCTCTCTCTCCTACCAGGTCACAGCCCCCGCGCGGGGCTGTGGCCTGTTTTGGGGCGCGGCGGGGGCTACGCTCGGGCGGCATGAGCAGCACCGATCCAGCGTCGCCGCTCGTCGGCGTGATCATGGGGAGCCGGAGCGACTGGGAGACGATGCGGCACGCGTCGGAGGTGCTCGAGCGCCTGGGGGTGCCGCACGAGGTGAAGGTGGTGTCGGCGCACCGGACTCCGGACCGGATGTTCGCGTACGCGGCGTCGGCGCGGGAGCGGGGGTTGCGGGCGATCATCGCGGGCGCGGGCGGAGCGGCGCACCTGCCGGGGATGGTGGCCGCGAAGACGACGGTGCCGGTGCTGGGCGTGCCGGTGCAGAGCCGGGCGTTGAACGGGCTGGACAGCCTGCTGTCGATCGTGCAGATGCCGGGGGGCGTGCCGGTGGGGACGCTGGCGATCGGCGAGGCGGGGGCGAAGAACGCGGGGTACCTGGCGGCGGCGATCGTGGCGAACGAGCGGGCGGAGGTGCGCGAGGCGCTCGAGCGTTTCCGGGCGGAGCAGACGGAGGCGGTGCTCGGGGGGGACGATCCGCGGGTGTGAGAAAAGAACGCGAAGAGGCGAGGGGAACGCGACGGTCGGGCAGGGGAAGTGGGTTTTGGGGTTGCGGGAAGCGGGGGCGTGCTTCGGAAGGGCCGGCTCCGGATCGGGCGTCGGTTGCCCGATCGGACGCGGCGATGGCTGAAGCCGCGGCGGCGTCCGGCGTGTCGCCGGGAAGAGCACTCGATGCTGTCGGGAGCCTTCAGGGCGTCGGCTTCGCGGGGACCTCGGCGGAGGCGGGGCGGGGTGCGGCGAGGGCGATCGCGGCGAGAAGGGCGACCGTGCGGAGGGCGCGTCGCATGGGGCATCTCTCCTTTCGAGGATCGCCTTTCGAGGGTCGGGAGGGCGACACGGTCAAGACCGCTGGAGACCGGGTTCGGTTCATGCAGAATCGGAGCCGCGTGCTACTTTGAGGTGGGATGACCGGAGCTTCCGATCCGCCTCGCGCGTCCACCGGCGCGGCCTCGCCGCACTGCCCGGCCTGCCGGTTCGAGCTGGCGGGGATCGACTGGACGCGCTGCCCGGAGTGCGGGGCGGCGGTGGAGGCGCCGCTGTTCCCGGCGGCCGTGCGGCGGGCGCCGTGGCCCGCGTGGGCGGGGCTCGTCTGGCTGGAGTTGCACGGGCTGGTGCTGGTGGGCTCGATGTTGCGGTTCGGGTGGGTGAACCTGCGTCACGCGGGGGCGTCGGTGCTGCTGGCGCCGCTGGCGGTGCTCGTGGTGATGGCGGTGGGGCTGGCTCCTTTCGTGGGGCTGGGGCGGCTCCGGGTGCTTCGCAGCACCATCGCCGTGCTGATGTGCTGGGCGGCGTTCATCCTGGCGCTGGGCTGGCTCTGGGCGTTTCTCGGTTCGGTCCCGTTCGCCGCCGGCGCGTGGGCGTGGACGAAGGCGGGCTTGGCCCTCGGCATGTCCGCGACGGGCTTCACGGCGATGGTGGCGTTGTTCCTGTGGGGGGTGCGGGCGGAGTGGCCGGATCGGATGCGCGGGCGGGCGCGGCGATCGGTCGACGCACGGAGGTA
>CAYMFP010000120.1:0-8807 GCA_964389385.1 uncultured Phycisphaeraceae bacterium
GCCGCCGCCGCACCTGCACCACGCCGCGAGCCCGGAGCCGCGGGAGGCTGAGGCGGAGTGACGTTCGCGCCGCGGCCCGCGTCGATGGTGGGGCGGCCGTGCCGAATGGGATGGGCGGGAGATCCGGGACTTCGCCGCCGCGCGGAGGCCAAGCCGGCCGACGCCGCCGATCGGGGCCGGTGAACGCGGGTCAGGCGAGCTTGGATTCGAGTTCTTCCCAGCGGGCGTAGAGGGCGGTGACGAGGGCCTGGGCCTCGGCGGCCCGCTCGCAGGCCCGCTGCATCGCGAGGCGGTCGTTGGCGAGGGCGGGGTCGGAGAGACGCTGCTGGGCGGCCTCGAGTTCGGCCTCGGCCTCGAGGATGCGTTCCTCGATGGTGTCGTACTCGCGCTGGTCCTTGTAGCTGAGCTTCTTGCGGGCCGGGGGCGGGGCGGCGGGGGCAGCCGCTGGGGCGGGACGCCCGGCGGACGGAGCGCCCGGGCTCGCGGGGCCCGCCTCGGCGGGCGAGGACGGGCGGGCGGGCTCGCTGCCGGCTCCGGCCGCGAGGGCCTGATCGAGGGTGGCGAACGAGCGGGCGTTGCCGCGGCCGTCGAGGGCGAGGATCTCCGTGGCGAGGCGCCCGAGCATGGCCCGGTCGTGCGTCACGAGCAGCAGTGCGCCGGGGAAGTCCTCGAGCGACTCCTCGAGAGTCTCGAGCGTGGGGATGTCGAGGTCGTTCGTCGGCTCGTCGAGGACGAGCACGTCGGCCGGCTCGAGCATGATCCGGGCGATGTGCACCCGCGCGAGTTCGCCGCCGCTGAGGCTCTTGACCGGCTGGGCGAGCTGCTCGTCGCGGAAGAGGAACCGGCGCGACCAGGCCGTCACGTGCATCGCCTGCCCGCGGAAGCGGACCTGGTCGCTCACCGGGCAGAGGGCCTCGCGGAGGAGCGTCTCCGGCGGAAAGTCGCGGCGGTGCTGGCTGAAGACGGCCACGCGCGGACGGGGCTCGGCGAGCACCACCTCGCCCGAGTCGGGCGGGAGGTCGCCCGTGAGCACGCGGATGAGCGTCGTCTTGCCGCTCCCGTTCGGGCCGAGCAGCCCGAGGCACGTGCCGGCGCCGAGCGTGAGATCGAGCCCCTCGAAGAGCCGCCGCCCGCCGAGCGACTTGGCGATCTGCTTCGCCTGGACGAGCTTCTTCGTGCGCCGCCCGCTGGCGTCGAAATCGACGCGGGCGCCGCCGGTCGCGGCCGCGGTGTTCCGGGTCTTGAGTTCGGCGAGCTCGTCCATCCGGGCGTGGCTCGCCTGGATGCGGCCCTTGGCCTTCGTGCCGCGCCCCTGCGGGCCGCGGGAGAGCCAGGCGAGGTCCTTGCGGACCTGGTTCGCCACGGCCTGCTCGGCCTTGGCCTGGGCGGCGAGGAACTCCTCCTTGCGGCGGAGGAACTCGGTGTAGTTGCCGTCGACGGCGAGCGTGCCCTGGGGGTAGGCGGTGCTCAGCTCGACCACGCGCGTCGCGGCGTTCTCCAGGAACGAGCGGTCGTGGGTGACGAAGACGGAGGCGAAGGGAACGCCGCCGACGTTCGGTCGCGTGAGCAGCTCTTCGAGCCAGCGGATGCCGTCGAGATCGAGGTGGTTCGTCGGCTCGTCGAGGAGGAGCAGGTCCGGCTCGCCCCCCGCGCTCGCCAGCCCGGCGGCGACCGACAGGCGCTTGCGCCAACCGCCGGAGAGCGATTCGGCGCGGGCGTCGAGCCGGGGCCCGTCGAAGCCGATGCGGGCGAGGGCCATGTCGGCGATGATCTCGGCCTCGTGGCGGTCGAGCACGTGCCCGGAGGCGTCGGCCGGCCCGGCGAGCGCCGCCTCGGTCACCACCTGCCGGACGGTCAGGCCGTCGGGGAAGGCGTCCTGCTGCGGGACGTAGACCGCCCGCAGGCCCTTGCTGGCGACGATCTCGCCCGCGTCGGGGAAGTCCTGCCCGGCGAGGAGGCGAAGCAGCGTGCTCTTGCCGGCCCCGTTCGGGCCGATGAGCCCGACGCGGTCGCCCTCGTCGATGGTGAGCGACACGCCCTCGAAGAGCGTCCGGAGGCCGTGGGTCTTGGCGATGTCTCTGGCGTGGAGGAGCAAGGCGGATGGTACGGGGGAGATCGGGGGTCGGATCGCCGCCGCGGGCGGTCGCGAGTGAACGGGCCGGCGCGGCGCACGAAAAAGGCCCGCGGTCGCGGGCCTTGGTTCGGTCGGCCGCTGCGGGCCGGAAGTGGGCAGGGAGGGATTCGAACCCCCGAAGGCATAAGCCATCAGATTTACAGTCTGACCCCGTTGGCCACTTGGGTACCTGCCCGGGTCGTGGAGGCGAGGATAGGCCGGTTCCCTCGCCGCCGTCCAACGCCCGGAGGGCGCGGAAGCGGGCGCCGGGATCAGTTTCCGGACGCGGCCGCGGAGCGGCTGCTCCAGGTCGCGGCGAGTTCGCAGAGCAGCTCCCCCATCGCCCGGCGGGCGAGGCGTTCGGCGACCGGCTCGCTCGGCTCGCGGGCAAGGGTCCCCCCGGTCACGGTGGAGGTTCCGAGCAGGGACGAATCCCGCAGGTCCACCGCGCGAAGGGTGTACTCGTAGCGGCGCTCCGCCCCCGCCCCGACGATGCGCCCCGAGCCGAGGATCGCCACGTCCGCGATGTTCTGGGAACGCAGGGCGCCGATGAGTTCGTCCTGCCCGACGGCCGCGCGGTCGCGATCGAGCGAAGCGCTGATCGCGGCACGGACGACGGCGGTGTCCTTGAGGCTGAAGTCCATGTAGCGGGCCCCGAGCAGCCGCTGGACCTCGGCCTCGACCATGTCGTTCTGGCTCTCGAGCTGCGTGAGGTCACGCACGTCGGAGGGATCGATGCCCCGGACGACGGGCCGCCCGTTGACGTCCCCGATGACGATGACGTTGTCGCCGGTGAGAGCGCCGTCGCCGAGGCGGTCGCGTTCGGCCGTGCTGAGGCGGCGGTTGACCAGCACGGCGACGGTCGGGGCGCCGGCGGCGGCGTAGGCCTCGCGGATGCGCTCGCGTTCCCGCTCCCCAACGTCGGTCCGAAGGAAGACGCGGGCGGCGCAGAGGGCGAAGTCGTCGGCGCGGGAGCGCGGGGCGCCCTGCCCGTAGACGCGCAGGGTGAACGACGTGCCGGCCGTGTCGAGGATCTCCGCGTCGATCCCGGCGTCGGCGAGCACCTCGGCCAGGCTCGCCTGGAGTTCGAGCGGGTCGGCCGCGGCGCGGATGCTGTAGGTGGCGACGGCGGCCTCCTCGCCGGTGAGCGGGTCGCGCTCGAGCCCGCCGCTGCGCGGGCGGACGTCGCGCACGCCGGGCATGCCCTCGAAGCCGCGGACGATGTCGCGCTGCTCGATCGGACCGGGGGCGAGCCCGATGACACGGACGGTGTACCGCTCGTCGCGCACCGCGCGGGCGGCGTAGTCCTCGATGAACCGGGCGGCGATCACGTTCGCGTAGCGCTTCAGGTCGGCCGCCGAGGAGCCGAGCTTCCACTCGAACGGGAGGGCGAAGAGCGTGCGGGCGCTCGTGGGGTCGATCGCCTCCACGACGACCCGGCCGGGGGCGTTCCGGGCGCGGTCGTAGTCGAGCAGGCGGATGACGATCACGAGCTGAGCGCTCAGTTCGTCGGCGAGGACGCTGAACGCCTCCGCCTCGTCCATGCGGGCCAGACGCCCCCCCAGACGCTTGGCGGCCGCGCGGGCGGCGCCGGCGTCGATCAACTCCACGTCCGCGGCGGGGTCGTTGATGACCTGCTCGAACGCGGCCTGGAGCTGCGTCGCGATGCCGTCGCGGTCGGGCTGGTTCAGCGTGCCCGCCAGGCCCTGCAGGAGCAGGTCCCCCGAGCCCCACCCGGCGACGACGAGGATCGCCGGCTCGCCGCGCTCGTCGTAGGCCCGGCGCCACGCGTTCATGTCGGGGGCCGGCTCCTCGTTCGGCACGGCCTGCGGCGGGGGCTTGCGGGTCTGCGCGGAGGCGTCGGCGAGCAGGGAGGCCGGGGCGACCGCGATGGCCGCGCCGGCGAGGACGCCGAGCAGCCGGGCGGGGCGGGTGCGGGTCATGACGGGCTCCTTCCGCCCGCCGGGGCGGGCTTGTGCGATGCTCGTTCGCGCAACGGGGTCAGCGGCCCGAGCGGACCTCGAGCCGCCACGCGGCGGCCTCGGTCGTCAGCGCGCTCGCCTGGGCGCGGATCTGCGTGCCGGGCTCCATGGCGGCGAACTTCCAGCCGGAATCGCCGATCTGCATCCCGTTCTCGTTGAACCAGAGGAAGCGGTACTGGACCGCCATCTGCCGGTCGCCGGTGGAGCGCAGCGGGACGGCGACCTGCATCGGCGCCGACGCCGTCGCCCCCTGCACGCGGATGTCGCCGTAGGGGACCGCGACGAACCGCTGCAGCGGCTGCTCGATCACGACGTTCGGGTAGGTCTCGTCGGTCACCGTGTCCGGACGCCCCATCGGCGGGGCGACGCGGTCGTGCCGGCAGCCCGCGGCGCCGGCGAAAACCGCCGCGGCGACGAGGCCGAGCGCCGGAGCGGCGAGGGTGCGAGCGCGGGCGGCGTTCGAGATGCGGTTGCTCATGTGCGGGACTCCTCCTGCGCGGCGGCCCCTCCGGTATGAACGGGCGTCGCGGCGTCGTCTTGCGTCGGGCGTGCGGCCGTCGTGCCGCCCTCGCCGCCCTGCCCGCCGTCGCCGGCGATCCGCTCGCGGAGCGCCCGCAGCAGTTCGCCGTTCGGCCGGTACGGCGGGTGGTCCTGGGCGAAGAGGCGGACGAAGCTGGGGCTCATCGGCTCGGGCGTGTAGAGGCTGTTGCCCCCTTCGAGGACGTGCCGCCCGAAGTAACCGGCGGTCGAGAGGTCCTCCAGCCAGATCCCCTCGTCGCGGAAGACCTCGAGCAGGTCGCCGAGGGTGACGGTGCGGGGCAGCCCGGCGGCGTACCAGTCCTCCATCGTCTTCGCCGACGGGGTGCGGACATCCCGCCCGCCGAGAATGTACGGGAGGCTGGGATCCCCGAGCGGATTCACCACGTCGTTCGCCCAGAGGAGCCGCCCGGACGTGGCGTACCCGCCGAGCCCGTCGACGAGGCGGACGTACTGCAGCGCCGGGCCGATCTCCAAGCCCCGCGGGTCCGGCGGCGGGACGTGCGGGAGGACGAGCCGCGACCCGGGGCGGTTGTCGACCTGCACAACGACCTCGGCCGGCTCGTCCGGCAGGTCGACCAGCGCCACGTAGACGCGCTGCGGGAGCACCTCGAGCTGGGTCGTGTCGGCCCGGCTCGTCGCCTGGAGCCCGAGCCCGACGAGGGCGGCCCCGAGCCCGGCGAGCTGCGTGTCCCGGTCGTTGCTGGAGAGGGCGAGCACGCCGCCGCCGAAGGCGAGGGCCTGGCCGATGCCGCTCTTGGCCCGGCGCATATCCTCGAGGTTGTTCCACTTGACGTCCTGCGCCAGGCGGTTGACGTCGGTCACGACGGGGAAGCGATCCGTGCGGCCGTTGATCGAAACGGAGAGCGGCTCGTCCCCCGAAGGCGTGCGAGGGCGGTAGAGCGCCAGCACGCTGTTCGGGCCGCCGGCGTACTTCTCGGGCCCCAGGCCGTAATCGACCACGAGCACGAGGTCGTAGTCGCGCCGGCGGATCCGCTCGGCGAGCGGGCGGAGGCGCGGGGCGAGGCGCACGAGCTTGGCGAGGGCTTCCTCCGCCTCCTCCGGCTCGCCCAGGGCGTACGAGCTGATCGCCTGCATCACGTAGCCGAGTTCGAAGTCGCTCTCGACGGTCGGCTCGAACACCGCGTCGGCGTCGTCCGGCAGCGACTGCGCGACGGCGGCCTTCGCCTCCGCCTGATCGCCGCCGGAGACGCCCTCGACGTTCGAGAAGTCGCGCAGCAGGAAGAGGGAGTTGCGGGCGGTGGCGCGGACGTTCCCCCAGTCCCGGAGCAGCCCGTCGAGCACGCCGATGTAGTGGTACGCGAGGGCCTGCTCGAACGGCTCGCCCTTCCAGATCCGCACCGCCGACTCGCCCCAGAGCACCGTGCCGACGCCCTTGCCCCGGTTGACGCCCTGCTCGCGGAGCATGTCGTAGACGTAGTCGGCCTGGAAGATCGCCGCCGAGGGGGCGCCGTCCGCGAGCGCGAGCAGCAGTTCCCGCTCGCGGTCGAGCAGCCAGCGGCGGCTCTTCGGGTTCTGCTCCGCCCAGACGCCGGCCGCGGCCCGCGCCTGCCCGAACCGCCCCTCCTGCACGAGCCGGACCAGCCCCTCGTCGGGCCCCGTGCTCTGGCAGCCGGAGCCGGCGCAGGCCCATGCCGCCGCGAGGACGGCCGCGAGCGGGAGGGCGGGCTTGCGGTGTGCGCGTCTCTGCGTCATGCTCAGTCCGCCAGAAGCCCGTAGGCGTACCGCGTGAACTCCTGCTGCCCCTGCCAGACGATCCGCCGGCTGTCGACCTCGACCAGGCGGTAGTCGATCAAGAACGTCTCGCGACGCTGCTCGGCCAGCCCGCGACGCCCCTCCGCCGCGCGGACGATCGAGCCGAACGACGCCTCCAGCACGTGCGTCGGCTCCATCGTCGGGGGCGGCACCTCGAACCCGTACCGCTCCAGCAGCACCGCCTGCTCCGGCGCCATCTGCACGGCGACGTTCTTGGCGCGGAGCAGGTCGAGCATCTCCTGGCTCGTCAGCACCCGGGCGATGGCGCCGTAGCGGTCGACCGGGCTCAGCCGGTCGCTGGAGCGGTTCACGGTCCGCCCGGGCTGGATGACGGCGAGCGGCGCGTCCGGCCCGCGGGAGCGGAGGAACGGACTCTGGGCGAACTGCTGCGCGACCTCGTCGGCCGCGATCACGATGTCCGCCGGCTGGAACCGGGTCGTGCGCCCGGCCGCGCGTCCGGGCGTCGTCTGGCACCCGGCCGCGGCGGCGGCGAGCCCCGCGAGGAGGGCGCACCGCAGCGCCCGGTGCGGCGGAAACCGGCGTGGCGTCATCGCGGATTCTCCCCGCCCGGTCAGCGCACCTGGGCCGCGTCGATCGAGGCGCTCATCACGGTGCGGCGGCTGCCGAGGTTCGTGAGCGTCGCCTCGAAGAAGTAGAGACTCTTGGCCCCCTGCCCGCGGCTCGCCTCGCCGAAGTACCCGTTGAGGACGTAGGTGACCTCGGCGGGGTAGCGGGCCGTCCGCGAGGAGCCGCCGCGATCGTCGAGCAGGTCCGGCGAGGACTCGAAGCGGCGGGCCTGCGCGTCCATCAGCTCCGGGCTCTCGTGGATGTCGGCCACATTGGCGACGACGTCGCTGTTCACGAGCCGGTTCACCAGCCGGCGCCGGGCGAGGACGAAGTCGCTCGTCGGCGTGCGCGTCTGGTTGTCGATCGCGCCGATCTCGATCACCACCCGCGTCGGGCTGTCGCGGATCTCGGGGATGTTCGCGATGCGCTGCACGATGTGCTCGGCCGCCGCGTCGCTGAACTCCAGCAGCGTGACCGTCGACACCTCGCGCGAGAACTGGTCCGCCGGCGTCGTGCGGTACGGGTCCGACCGGCCGCCGGTGTTCCCGGGCGGGGGCGTCTGGCAGCCCGAGACCAGCCCCACGGCCGAGGCCGCCGCCAACCCGAGGATCATCCCGCCGACCGTCCTGCCGCCGCTCGATGCCATGGTCTTCTCCCTGCTCCCGGCGTCTCCGGGAAGCCCTGATTCTCCCCTCCCAACGGTTCCGGGCCAGCGCCCGCCAAGGGAGCCAACGCGTCCCGAGGTTCATGATTGCTAACTTCGCCGGAGAGCCGGCAATTCGCAGACGAACCCCCACAAGCGGGGCCAAGCAGACACCTGCACACGTCTGAGCCGGCCGAGAGCCGTCCGCGGCGGCGGACAGAAACCGCCCAGCCGGCGCGGTCACTCGCCGATGACTTTGATCAGCACGCGTTTGCGGCGGCGGCCGTCGAACTCGCCGTAGAAGATCTGCTCCCACGGGCCGAAATCGAGCCGCCCGTCGGTGATCGCGACGACGACCTCCCGCCCCATGATCTGCCGCTTCATGTGCGCATCGGCGTTGTCCTCGCCGGTGCGGTTGTGGCGGTAGACCTCGCCGGACGGGTTGAAAGGGGCGAGTTTTTCGAGCCAGTCGTCGTAGTCGGCGATGAGCCCGCGTTCGTCGTCGTTGATGAAGACGCTGGCCGTGATGTGCATCGCGTTCACGAGGCAGAGCCCGTTCCGGACGCCGCTGCGGGTGACGCACTCCTGCACGCGATCGGTGATGTTGATGTACCCGCGGCGCTCGGGCGTCTCGAACCAGAGTTCCTCGCGCAGGTGCTTCATCGCCGCTCTCTCCCCTGGTCTCCGCTCGCTCACCCCAACCGTCGCCGCCATCCGGAGCCAAGGGGCCGGGGACGGCGAGGCGACGGACGGCCCCCTCGATGCCGGCCCCCCACCGCCTTCTCCCCGCGCCGCGCTCGGCCGCCCGATGGCCCGACCATCCGCCGCGGAGCCGCAAGACCGCGCGGCAGCCCCGGTCCGGCGAGATCAGAAGAAAAAGCGGGTGACCGGACTCGAACCGGCGACATTCAGCTTGGAAGGCTGACGTTCTACCACTGAACTACACCCGCCAGTGGGCTTCTACACTACATTTTGCTCGCCGGCCGCACTACTTTTTGCCGGTCCGCCCTGTGGGACTCCGGAGCAGTCTATGGCCAAACGGCCGGGATCATCCAACTCGAAGAAGCGCATCCCCAAGCTCAGCTACACAAAGACTCGCGGGATCGGGTGGCACGTGAGCTTCCGCGATGCGAAGACCGGCAGCCCCCGCAAGCACCTTTTCCGAGTCGAGACGGAGGAAGAGGCCCGC
>CAYMFP010000121.1:0-8802 GCA_964389385.1 uncultured Phycisphaeraceae bacterium
CGTCAGCACCCGCCGCGGAAGGCGCCGAGGTACGACAGCAGGTCGTTGACGGTGACGAGCCCGTCGCCGTCCGCGTCGGCCGCCGGGGACGAGACGCGGAACAGCCCGAGGAAGGCCAGCAGGTCGTCCACGTCCGTCGAGCCGTCCCGCCCCAGGTCGGACGGGCAGTAGAGGCGGACGACGCCCTCCGCCGCGTCCAGGCCGCCGAACCCGATCCGGTAGCGGAACGCGTCCGACCCGTCGAAGCCTTCCGGCGCGGTGTAGAGGATGCGTCCGTCCGGGAGCAGCGTCACACTCCCCCCCGCGTCGCTCACGGGGTCCACGCTCGTCACGCCGGCCGCTTCGCCGGCGAGCCCGCCGTCGCACGCCTCCAGCCGATCGTTGGCGAGCACGTCGATCGCGACCGAGGCGCCGCGCGCGACGTGCGTCGTGTCGTCCGCCGCCGCGATCCCCTCGCCCCGGTCCAGGCACCAGTCGACGGTGGCGAGGTAGCCGCGGATCCGGTCGATCACGCGCGGGTGGAACCTCAGGTCGATGTTGGCGATCCCGCCCGTGCACTGGTGGCAGTAGCTCATGATGGTGCCGCCGTACGCGTCGGAACAGTCGCCGAGCCCGCACCCGTCCACGACCGGGTTGTACGTCGCCGTGTCGTGCGTGTGGTGCGTGCCGAAGTTGTGCCCCAGCTCGTGCGCGACGACGTAGAGGTCCCAGTTGTCCGCGTGGTGGCTCTGCGTCGGCGTCGGGAAGAAGCCCCGCATGTTGCCCGAGACGCCGTAGCCGTTCCACTGGCTGCACAGCGCGTTCAGGTACGCCCGGCCGCCGCCGAGCGAACGGCCGCTCAGCGCGTGCACCACGTCCCGCTCGATGTGCGTCTCGTTCTCGTTCCACCAGCTCCGCATGGCGGAGAGGAAGCTCGCCGTGTCCGGGAGGCGCCCGTACGGATCCTCGTCCGCCGCCCAGACGCGGACGTACGTCAGGCGCAGCTCGGCGCCCACGTCGCGCCGGTAGATCTCCGAGGCCGCCGCGAAGAGCGTCTGGATGTACGCGGCCGAGGCGGTGGTGTTCCCCTGGAACAGCCGCCACGTGAACTCCACGTCCGTGTCCACCGCGACGTCCACGATGCGGCAGGCGCCCGTCTCCGCGTTCGACCGCCGGCCGAGCGGGGCGGCCTCGACCGCCTCCGCCATCATCTCGTGGGTCACCCGCGGGTCGGAGAGGTCGCAGAAGTCCTCCCCCACCGGCGGCGCCGTGGCCGCGAAGCGGGAGACCACCGCCGGCAGCCCGGCGCCCTGCGGCCCGCTGGAGATGACCAGCGTCCCGCGCTCCGCCCGCCGGATGAAGCCGTGCGTGCCGTGCGGGCTCACGCCGACGACCGCCAGCGAGCCCGGCTCCCCCGCGAGCGAGCCGCGGTAGAGCGTCACGCCGGTCTCGACGGGGATCTCGCGCCCGCCCGCGTGCACCGCGATCACCTGCGCGCCGGGGGCGAGGTTCGTGAACCGCCTCAGCTCGAGCGTGCCGGTCGCGCCGTTGCCGAGCGGGACGCCGGGGATCTCCAGCGCCGCGGCCGCGCCGCCCCGCGCCGCCGCGTGCAGGTCCGGCAGCGTTCCCAGCGCGTCGCTTCCGGCCGTTGCTCGCGCGGCGCCGGCGTTCGAGCGCACGGCCCCCGCGCGCGTCTCCCCGCGCTCGGGCGCGCCCGCGGCTCCGGCGGCGAGAACGGCGAGGCCCGCCGCGGCGTACGCGGCCGTGCGGCGCGGGCTGCGGGCTCCGAAAGGCGTGCGGCGTCCGAGCGGCATGCGGATCTCCGAATGGCGTGCAGCCCGGGCGCGGGCTCCGAACGCAGGGAGTCGCGCCGCGTGCCCGGGCGTTGGGAGCCTACCACGCCGCGAGCCAAAACCCAAGCGGCGGCCGTTCCGCCGGCGGGGCGTGCCCCGGCGGACCGGAACAACCCGGACGTCCCTCGTCCCGAACCAGTGGCACGCGCGCCGCCGCCGGTCCGAGAAGCCGCCGCCCGGCGGGGCCGCGAGCCGAGGCACGCGAAGGCCGGCGCCGGCGTCTCCGCCGGCGCCGGGCGTTCAGACCTTGAACATCCCGACCAGCCCGCGCAGCTGCTCGGCGCGTTCGGCGAGCATCGCGGCCGTGTGCGAGGCCTGCTGTGCGCCGGCGCTGCTCTGCTCGGCGATGCCGTTGATGCTCTCGACGCTGCGGGCGATCTCCTCGCTCGCGGCGGCCTGCTGCTCGCTCGCCGCCGCGATCGCCGTCACCATCCCGCCGACGGTCTCGCTCGCCGAGACGATGCGCGAGAGCGCCTCGCCCGCGCGGTTCGCGAGTTCGACGCCCTGCACCACGCGGGCGGTGCTGTCCTCGATCTGCCGGACCGCCCCCTCGGTCTCCTGCTGGATCTCGCGGATGGACCGGCTCACCTCCTCGGTCGCCTGCGTGGTCCGCTCGGCGAGCTTGCGCACCTCGTCGGCGACCACGGCGAACCCGCGCCCGTGCTCGCCCGCCCGCGCCGCCTCGATCGCCGCGTTCAGCGCCAGCAGGTTCGTCTGGTCCGCGATGTCGTTGATCACGCCGATGATCGCGCCGATCTGCTCGCCCTTGCGCCCGAGTTCCGTCACCGCCCGGGCCGACTCGTTGACCTGCGAGGAGATCTGCCGCATCTGCTCGACCGTCTGCGCGACGACGGCGCGCCCGTCCTCGGCCTCCTTGCCCGACGAGCCCGCGGCGGCCGCGGCGTCCGTGCCCTTGCGGGCCACCTCCGTCACGCTCTGCGCCATCTCCTCCACCGCGGCGGAGACCTGCTGCGTCTGCTCCCGCTGCTGGACCAGCCCGGAGGCCATCTGCTCGCTGCTCGCGGCGATCTGCGTGGCGGCCGCGGCGACGTCGCTCGTCACGCTCGCCACGTTCGCGATCGCCTGCTGGATCTTCCCGACGAAGGTGTTGAACCACTTCGCCAGCTCGCCCAGCTCGTCCCCGCGCGAGTCGTCGACCCGCTGCGTCAGGTCCCCCTCGCCCTCCGCGATGTCGCGCAGCCGCGCCGTCACCGCCGCGAGCGGACGGACGATGCTCCGCGTCGAGACCGCCGTGGCCGCGACGCCCAGCAGCACCGCGATCCCCGCCGCGACCATCGCCTTCGCCTGGGCCGCGGCGACCCCGTCCCGCACGTGCGCCTCCGTCTCCTTCTTCGACTCCGCGAGCGAGGCGTTCAGCTCCCGGCCCCGCTCGGCGATCTCGATCCCGATCACGTCCAGCCGCTCGGCGACGATCCTGTTCCGGCTCGCGATCAGGGGGCGCAGCGCGCCGACCGCGCCGCCGTACTCCTCGAGCGCCCGGGAGAACGCCGCGACCCCCGAGCGCAGCTCGCCCTCGGGGGCGCGGGCGAGCGCCGCGCGGGCCTCCTCGCGGAGCGTCGCCAGGCTCTTCTCCGCCTCGGCGAACTCGCCCGATCCGATCGCGTGCAGCACGTGGATCTGCAGCAGCAGCGTGTCCCGCCGGAGCAGGCCGGCCTCGGCGGCCGTCTCGGCGTCGTTCGCCGCCGCCGCCCTGCTCGCGACGGCGTTGAGCGCCGAGACCATCTCCTCCGCCCGCGGCTCCACCACGCCGTCGATCAGCGCGTTCCTCTGCCGGATCACCTGCGCGACCTCGCCGAACGCCGCGTCGTACCGCCCGAAGTCGGCCAGGATGCGCTTGACGATCTCGATCCGATCCGGGTTCTCGAACCGCTCCTCGCACGCCCGGATCCCCTCCAGGAATCTCCGCTTCCACTCCTCGTACTCGGCGATGTCGGCCTCGTCGTTGCTGATGAGGAAGTCCTTCACGTTCATCCGGATCATCAGCATCGACTGCATCGCGTCCGCGCCGACCGCCGCGTCCTCGGCCATCGCGGCGACCTCCGCCACGCCGGCCGCCGCGGCCGCCCCGCCCCGGTACGAAACGAACGTGATCACCCCCAGCAGCATCAGGAGCAGCCCGAACCCCAGCGTCAGCCGGGTTCCGATCTTGAGTTGCAGCGCCACGTCTGTTCCCTTTCTGTGAGCGGCACGCGATGCCGACGCCTCGGCATGCTCGTGTCGCGCTAGATCGGGCGATGGCGTGCGCGGGTTGAACACGCGTGGGCCCCGATCTGGCCCCCTGCTTCGCGCCCCGCATCCCCACAGCAGGAACGCTGCGCCGTTATTTGCCGTCGTTTCGAACAAACCACTGGTCTCGCCTCGTTCGCGCAACCAGTGGTTGAGGCTCGCAGAGGCGCACGCCGGGCGCGGCCGCGTGGTGCTCGGTGCGGATCGCGCACGCGGCTCCCCGCCGAACGTCTCGGAGTCCGTGGTTCTGTTCGGGTTGCCCGCGCGGCGATGGAGGCGCGGGATGCATCGCCCCGGCGGTGCGGACGCGACGACGCGGCGTGCGCGTCCGCGCGGCGGAGCGCCTTCGCCGGTCCGGCCGCGCCGCGGGCGCGGTCAGGCGAACTGCCGGCGCATCCGCGCCGAGGGGATCCCCATCAGCCCGCGGTACTTCGCCACGGTCCGCCGGGCGATCTCGATGCCCTTCTCCTGCAGCGCCGTCGCGATCGCGTCGTCGCTCAGCGGCTTGGACTTGTCCTCGCCGTCGACGACTTCCTTCATCGCCGCCCGCACCGCGTCGTAGGACATCTCCCCGCCGCCCTCGGTCGCCAGCCCGCCCGTGAAGAAGCTCCGCAGCGGCACGATCCCCCGCGGCGTCTGCAGGTACTTCTCGCTCACCGCCCGCGAGACCGTCGCGACGTGGATCCCCAGCCGCTCGGCCACGAGCGTCATCGGCAGCGGCTTGAGCGCCTCCGGGCCGTAGTCGAAGTAGTCCCGCTGCTCCTCGACCACCGCCCGCACCACGCGCAGCAGCGTGTTCTTCCGCTGCTCCACCGCGTCGATGAGCCAGCTCGCGTTGCTCAGGTTCGTCTTGAGGAAGTCCCGGTCGCGCTTCGGCAGCGCGCGGTCCTTGGCCATCATGGCGTACTCGCGGTTCACCTGCACGTTCGGCGTCCGCGCGTCGTTCAGGTACGCGACGTACCGGTCCGAGTCCTCGTCGTACTCGACGATCGCGTCCGGCGTGATCGGCGCGGCCGTGTCCGGCACCAGCCGCCGCCCCGGCGCCAGGCTCAGACGCTTCATCAGCTCGAGCGCCGAGCGGATCTCCGCCATCGTCAGCCCGCTCTTCTCCGCGATCCGCGGCAGGCGGTTCTTCATCAGGTCCTCGAGGAAGTCCGACGCCAGCGCCCGCGCGTGCTCGATCACCCGCGCGTCGTCCTCGTCCGGGCCGTCCTCCTCCCCGACCCGGTCGGCCAGCGCGTCGAGCTGCAGCAGCAGGCACTCCCGCGCGTCCCGCGCCGCGATCCCCGGCGGCTCGAGCAGGATCTGCACCGCCTGCAGCGCCAGCTCCATGTCCTCGGCGGTGGGGGGGCGCGTCTGCCCCGGCACGCGCCCCTCCCGCACGATCGCCGGCGCCCGGTCCAGCACCTCCGCCAGCGGCGTGCGCAGGTACCCGTCGTCGTCCAGGAAGTCGATGATCAGCTCGCCCAGCGGGCGCAGGTCCGACCGCACCTCCGACAGCGACCACTGCTCGCGCAGCTGCTCCGCCAGCGACGCCGAACGCGCCGGGGCCGCCGCCATCGCGTCCAGCTTCCCGTCCCGCTCCCCCGCCATCCGCGACGCCGAGTAGTGCCCGTCGTGCCGCCCGTCCGCCTCCCACGGACGCTCCCCCGCGTCCGCCAGCGGGAGGTCGCCCGTGTCGAACGCGTTCTCCGCGGCCTCGGACTCCGACGCCTGGAAGTCCTCCAGACGCGCGAAGTCCTCGCCGTCGCCCAGCTCCCGCTCGTACTCCCGGTCCGCCGCCTCGCGCTCCTCGCGGTCGCGCCGCAGCTCCGCCTCGTCCACCCCCTCCTCGAAGCCCGGCTCCCGCAGCTCCAGCGTCGGGTTGCTCGCCAGCTCCTGCTCGATCCGCTCGGCCAGCTCGGCCAGCGGCATCTGCAGGATCTCCATGCTCTGGATCATCCGCGGCGCCAGCTTCATCTGCTGGCCGAGCCGCATCTGGGTGGACGTCTCAAATCGCATCGGTCTCGCCCGGCCTCCTGCCGAGCCCTCCTCGTCCGCGTCACCGCGGTCACACCCCCGGCAATCAGGGGTTCTACGCCCGCGGAAGCCTGGGGATCGGCCTCCGCCGGGAAAAGGCACACCGTTTGCTTCATCTTTCGGCGGCCACCCGGCGCCGATTGCACATTCGCGTCCGGAGCCGCCGGGCGGCTGCCGTTTCTCCCGGTTCGGTCGCGCCTGCCCCTCCGCACGGCGCACCCGAGCAGGCGATCTGATCCGCGGTCGGCGGCCCACCCCTCCAATTTGGTGGCCTGTCGTGGATCGTTGGTTATCGGCTGCTGTGCGTCGTTCTGGGACGTCCGGGGCGGACCTGGCCTCGGATCAAGCCGCCGGAATCGGGCCCTTCGGAGAAACCGCTGGTGCGGGGGTGGGGCCGCAGTTAACCTGCGCCTCCCGAGTGGGTTTCATACCGGAGGCATACATGCAGAATCGTGTTCTTTCGTTGGCCGCGGCGTGCCTCCTGGCAGCGTCGGCGGGCGCGGCGCCCGAGTTCGCCGTCGCCCGCGATCGGGCCGCGCGCGTCGTCGGCACGTCCGAGGACGCCGTCTGGGCTCGCCTGGCGGGCGTGGGCGAGGCCGATCTCGCGGCGACGCCCTGGGTCCGTCCGGACGTCTTCACGCCGTTCGTGCTCGACGTCGAGGCCGTGCGGGCGAAGCTCGCCGCCGCCCCCCTCGAGCGGGCCGTCCGCGAGGGGCGCGCTCGCGGCGCGGCGCCCGTGCGGATCCTGCTGCCGACCCCCGAGGGCGGCTTCGAGGCCTTCGACGCGGTCGAGGCTCCGGTCATGTCGCCGGCGCTGCAGGCGAAGTTCCCGCAGATCCGCACCTACCTCGCCCAGGGCGTGGACGACATCGACGCCGTCGCGCGGATCACGGTGACGCCCAAGGGCTTCGACGCCCAGGTGCTCACGCCCTACGGCTCCTGGTACGTCGACCGCTTCTCCCGCGACGACGCGGCGCTCTACGCGAGCTACCGCCGCGAGGACTACCGCCGCCCCCACGCCTGGGACTGCCTCGCCGAGCGGGACGCGGCGGAGACCACCCCCGAGCTGCGGCTGGAGTCCAACGCCCTGGCGACCGGGGCGCAGCTCCGGACGTACCGCCTCGCCGTCGCGACGACCGGCGAGTACACGCAGTTCCACGGCGGCACCGTCGCGAGCGGCATGGCGGCCGTCGTCACCGCCATCAACCGCGTGACCGGCATCTACGAGACCGAGGTCGCCGTCCGCTTCGAGCTCGTCGACAACAACGACCAGCTCATCTTCACGTCCCCGAACAGCGACCCGTTCAGCAACTACAACCCCGACGCGCTGCTGAGCCAGAACCAGAGCGCCATCGACTCCCGCATCGGCGCGGCCAACTACGACATCGGGCACAACTTCTCCACCGGCGGCGGCGGCGTCGCGATGTTCGAGTCCGTCTGCTGGAACGGCTGGAAGGCCCAGGGCGTCACCGGGCTCCCGACCCCCATCGGCGACGCGTTCTACGTCGACTACGTCGCCCACGAGATGGGGCACCAGTTCGGCGCCGATCACTCCTACAACAGCGCCGTCTGCTCCTGGCAGCGCAACGCCTCCACCGCCTACGAGCCCGGCAGCGGCTCGACCATGATGAGCTACGCCGGCCTCTGCGATCAGGACGACGTCGCCAACCGGAGCGATCCCTACTTCCACGGCATCAGCTACGACCAGATCGCCGCCTACGTCTCCACCGGCTACGGCCGGACGTGCGACCGCCCGTCGGCCACCGGGAACACGCCCCCGACGGTCGACGCCGGCCCCGCCTACGCCATCCCCGTCCGCACGCCGTTCACGCTCACCGCGACCGCCTCCGATCCGGACGGCGACCCGCTGACCTACTCCTGGGAGCAGTGGGACCTCGGGCCGGCCCGCAACCTCAACGCGCCGGACAACGGGCGCAGCCCCCTCTTCCGCTCGCGTCCGCCGTCGGCGAGCCCGTCGCGCACGTTCCCGGCGATGACCACCGTGCTCAACGGCTCGACGGACATCCGCGAACGCCTGCCCGAGATGGCGCGCCAGATGAAGATGCGCGTCACGGTGCGCGACAACCGCGCCGGCGGCGGCGGCGTCGCGAACGACACCGTCACCATCCAGGTCGTCGACACCGGCCCCTTCCGCGTCACCGCGCCGACCGCGGGCACGCAGGCGAAGAACACCCTGAGCGTCTCGTGGGACGTCGCGGGCACCACCGCCTCGCCCATCAACGCCTCCGCCGTCGACATCCTGCTCTCGACCGACGGCGGCGCGAACTTCTCGACCGTCCTCGCCTCCGGCACGCCGAACGACGGCTCCGAGACCCTGACGCTCCCGGCGAACATCACGACCACGCGCGCCCGCGTCATGGTCCGCGCCTCGGACAACATCTTCTTCGCCGTCAACCCCGGTCAGTTCAGCATCGACTCGAGCTGCGCGGCCGACATCGACGGCAACGGCCTCGCCGACGTCAACGACCTGCTCACCTACCTCGGGCTCTTCCGCGCCCAGGCGCCGGCGGCCGACATCAACAGCGACGGCACGCTCAGCGTGGGCGACCTGCTCCAGTTCCTCGCCGACTTCCGCGCCGGCTGCTGAAACCACGCGCGGCGGCCGGCGGAGACGCCGGCCCGCGCTTTGCCCCACCTCCCTTTGCCCCCCTCCCCTCGTTCCCGCCCCGCCCCGCCTGCCCGG
>CAYMFP010000122.1:0-8777 GCA_964389385.1 uncultured Phycisphaeraceae bacterium
CAGGCGGAGGCGGCGCCGGCTCCGGCCGTCGACGCGGCGGCGCAGGTGCAGTGGACCGTGCCGGACGGTTGGCGGCGCATCCCGGGCGAGCGGGCGATGCGCCTCGCCACGTTCGAGACGGGGGAGGGCGCGGAGGTGGTGGAGGTGGTCGTCTCGCGCTTCCCGGGCAACGTCGGGGGGCTGCTGGCGAACGTGAACCGGTGGCGCGGGCAGGTGGGGCTCGGGCCGGTCGGCGAGGAGGAGCTGGCCGCGATCCTGACGCCGTTCGAGGGAGGCTCCGGGTTCCGCGGATACACGATGCGGCTGGAGGGGCCGGAGAGCCACATGCTCGCGGCGATCCTCGAGGAGGCGGGGGCGGACCGGACGTGGTTCGTCAAGGCCGTGGCGGCGCCGGAGGTCGCGGACCGGCACGAGGAGGAAGTCTTCGCGTTCGCGCGTTCGTTCGGGAACGCGGGCGGTGGGGATGAGGATGAGGGTGGAGCGGGGGGTGGAGCGAAGGGTGGGGCGGGGGGTGGGATGTGAGCCCGGCGGTGCGCCGGGTCCTCCGTCCGCTGGCCTCGCTGCGTCTGACGGTCGTGCTGCTGGCGCTGGCGATGGGGCTCATCTTCGCGGGGACGCTGGCGCAGGCGACGCTGGGCGTCTGGCAGGTGATCGACGGGTACTTCCGGTCGCCGATCGCGTGGATCGACCTGCAGCTCTTCGTGCCGCGGCAGATCGCGGAGGTCCCGGGGCGGGCGCCGTTCCCGGGCGGGTTCGTGATCGCGGGGCTGCTGATCGTGAACCTGCTGGCGGCGCACCTCGTGCGGTTCCGGCTGACGCGGCGGCGGATCGGGATCGTCGTGCTGCACGCGGGGCTGATCGTGCTGCTCGCGGGCGAGTTCGTGACGGCCGCGTTCGCCGACGAGGGGCTGATGAGCATCGACGAGGGGGGGAGCGCCTCGTACGTCGAGGACGCGCGGGAGGTGGAGCTGGCGGTGGTGGAGGCCGATCCGGAGGACGGGTCGGCGGCGGTGGTGGCCGTGCCGGAGGCGATGCTGGCGGGGGCGGCGCGGCGCGGGGAGGCGATCGAGCACGCGGCGCTGCCGTTCGCGGTGCGGGTGGAGGACTGGGCGGCGAACTCGCGCCTGCGCCGCACGGACGCCCCGACGCCGGCGACCCGCGGGATCGGGACGGGCGTGGCGGTCGAGCGTCTGCCGCGGGTGAGCGGGGCGGAGGTGGGGCGGGTGGATGCGCCGAGCGCGCACGTGACGCTGCTGGACGGGGAGGACGTGCTCGGGACGTGGCTCGTCTCCGTGAACCTGGCGGCGCCGCAGCGGGTGGAGATCGGGGGGCGGGCGTACGAGATCGGCCTGCGGTTCAGGCGGACGTACAAGCCGTACACGCTGCACCTGATCGAGTTCCGGCACGACCGGTTCGTGGGCACGGAGGTGCCGCGGAACTTCTCGAGCCGCGTGCGGCTGGTCGACCCGTCGCGCGGCGTGGACCGCGAGGCCCTGATCTGGATGAACAACCCGCTCCGGTACGCGGGGGAGACGTTCTACCAGGCCTCGTACAAGCCGGACGATTCGGGGACGGTGCTGCAGGTGGTGCGGAACCCCGGTTGGCTGATGCCGTACGTCGCGTGCGCGATGGTGGGGGGCGGGCTGCTGCTGCACTTCGGGATGAGCCTCACGGGCTTCCTGCGGCGGAGCGGCGCGGGCCGGCGGAGGGCGGGGGCCGGCGGCGCCGCGGGGCGGGGCGGCGCGGCGGAGGCGGCGCTGCCCTGGGCGGTGGGGGTGCTCGGCGTGGTGATCGGGTTCTCCGGGCTGCTGCGTCCGGCGCCGCGGGGGGAGTTCGACCTCGGCGGGTTCGCGCGCCTGCCGGCCTCGGAGGGCGGGCGCGTCAAGCCGATGGACAGCGTGGCGCGGAACGCGGTGCTCATCGCGAGCGGGCGGCGCAGCGTGGCGAAGGAGGGGGAGCGGGCCCCGGCGGTGGAGGCGATGCTGGACCTGATCGCCCGCCCGGGCGACGCGCAGGCCCTGCCGCTGGTGCGCGTGGACCACCCGGACGTGCTGGCGCTGCTCGATCGGACGCCGGAGCAGGCGGGTCGGCTGAGCCTGGCGGAGATCGAGCCGCACTGGCCGAAGGTGCTGCAGCAGGCGCAGCGCGCCGGCGAGGCGGCGCCGAAGGCGCGGGACCCGTTCCAGCGGGCGGTGCTGGGGCTGTACGAGAAGGTCGACCGGCTGCTCGTGCTGGCGCGGATGGAGGCGCCGTACGCCGTGCCGCCGCTGGCGCCGGGGGAGGAGTGGCGTCCGTTCAGCGAGGCGCTGCTCGATTCGCCCCTGGCCGCGGGGCTCTCGCCGCACGCGCCCGAGGGCGCGGCGCCGGCGGACCCGGGCGGGGTGCACCCGGGGGTGGCGTACACCGTCGCGATGATGACGGCCTACAGCGAGGGGGACCCGGACCGGTTCAACGCGGCCGTGGCGGGCTACCGCGCGGTGCTCGACCGGGCGATGCCGGGGGTGATGCGCCGGGCGGACCTGGAGGTGCTCTTCAACCGGGCGTCGCCGTTCATGGGGGCGATGGCGGTGTACGTGCTCTCGTTCCTGCTGACCTGCGGGGCGCTGCTGCTGCGCCTGCAGGGAGTGGGGGACGGGGCGGCGCGGGGGGCGGGGCTCGCCGAGCACCTGCGCCGTTCGGCGACGGCCCTGCTCTGGGCGGCGCTGGTCGTGCACACGGTCGGGATCGTCTTCCGCGTCTACCTGCAGGGGCGTCCGCCGGTGACGAACCTGTACTCCTCGGCGGTGTTCGTCGGGTGGGCGGCGGTGCTGCTCGGGGCGTGGATGGAGCGTCTCTTCCCGCTGGGGGTGGCGGCGCTGGGCTCCGCGGCCGTGGGCTTCGCGACGCTGATCGTGGCGCACAACCTGGGGCAGGACGGCGACACGATGCAGATGATGCAGGCCGTGCTCGACAGCAACTTCTGGCTGGCGACGCACGTGATCACGATCACGCTGGGGTACTCGGCGAACTTCCTCGCCGGGATGCTGGCGGTGGTCTGCCTGCTGCTCGGGGTGACGACGCGGCGGCTCTCGCGGGAGGGGGCCCGGGCGCTCTCGAAAATGGTCTACGGGACGGTCTGCTTCGCGCTGCTGCTCAGCTTCGTGGGGACGGTGCTCGGGGGGATCTGGGCCGATCAGTCGTGGGGGCGGTTCTGGGGGTGGGACCCCAAGGAGAACGGGGCGGCGCTGGTGGTGCTGATCAACGCGATCATCCTGCACGCCCGGTGGGGCGGGCTGGTGCGCGACCGGGGGGTGATGGTGCTGGCGGTGTCGGGGAACATCGTGACGGCGTGGAGCTGGTTCGGGACGAACATGCTCGGCGTCGGGCTGCACGCCTACGGGTTCATCGACTCGGCGGTCTTCTGGCTGATCGCGTTCGTGGTCTCGCAGTTCGCGGTGATGGGGCTGGGGCTGCTGCCGCGGTCGGTCTGGCGGAGCGGCGCGGCGTAGTTGCGGCTCAGGCTCAACATCGGCGTGCGGCGCGTCGATCGCTTTCCCGGAGCGGGCGGTCGCGATAGGCTGCGGGCGTCGTCCGCTGTGTCTGCGCGGCCTCGCCCGTTGGCCTCTCAGCCCCGGAGGGCATGGTGCCCCAGGAAGAGACGAATCCGGCTCCCGGCAGGGGAGAAGGCGCGGGCGCCGCGGCCGGAGCGGGCGGGACGGCCGGCGGGGATGCAGTGGGCAAGGCCGGCGGGACGGCCGGGGCGGGGCGGCGCGGGGTCCTGGCGCGCATCGGTTTCTTCCCGCTCGCCTTCGCCGTCGTCTTCGGGATGCTCGGGGGGATCGGGGCGTTCACCTTCGGGTACGGGCAGGGGTTCAGCTACCTGCTCAACGACCCCGCCGCGTGCGCGAACTGCCACGTGATGGACGCGCACTACGACTCCTGGCAGAGCGGCGGGCACGCGCACGTGGCGACGTGCAACGACTGCCACCTCCCGCACGACTTCGTGGGCAAGTGGGTCGTCAAGGCCGACAACGGGTTCTTCCACTCGCTGGCCTTCACCCTGGAAAACTTCCACGAACCGATCCAGATCAAGCCGAGGAACCGCCGGGTGACGCAGAACGCCTGCCTGTACTGCCACGGCGACTTCGTGCACGAGATGCTCCCGGCCGAGCCGGGCGGCGACATGCTGATGTGCGTGCACTGCCACAGCGACGTGGGGCACGCCGGGCACGGGCTCGGGCTGACGGAACGCGAGCCCAGGCGCCAGACGGAGCGATGAGATGAGCGACCAGCAACCCGATCGGCGTCCCGCCGAACCCGCGGCGATCTCCGAGGCCCGCGCCGCCGGCGCCCGCATGGGGCGGCGGCGGATGCTGCTGCCGGCGGTGCTGCTCGTCGTCGTGGCCCTGGCGGCCTTCGGCGTGACGGCGCTGCTCGTGACGATCTTCGAGCACCGCGAGGAGGCGCGGCGCACGTACGTCCGGCTGGTGGACGTCGACGAGGTCAGCACCGACCCCGTGCCGTGGGGCATGAACTTCCCGCGCCACTTCGACAGCTACAAGCGGACGGTCGACGTCACGCAGACCCGCTACGGGGGGTCGAGCGCGATGCCCGAGAGCAAGCTCGAGGAGAGCCCCTGGCTGCGCCGCCTCTACGCCGGCTACGCCTTCAGCATCGACTACCGCGAGCGCCGCGGGCACGCGTACATGCTCTACGACCAGCGCGTCACCGAGCGCGTGACCCAGCGCCCGCAGTCCGGCGCCTGCCTGCACTGCCACGCCTCGGTCGCGCCGATGTACCGCCGCATCGGGCTCGAGGACATGGGGCGTCCGGCCGACGCCGAGGCCCTCGCCGCCGACTTCGACTGGCCCGCCGTCATGCGCGGCTTCGAACTCGTGAGCACCCGCCCCTACCACGACGTGCTCGCCGAGCTGATGGCCACCCCCGACGGCACGCCGGACGAGAGCACCCCGCTCTTCCCCGGCGGCGCGGGCGCCCCGGACCAGACGCCCGCCGACGATCCGCACGGCGGCATGCTCGACGGCGGCGAGGCCCACCCGGTGAGCTGCATCGACTGCCACGACCCGAAGACCATGGCCGTCCGCGTGACCCGCCCCGGCTTCATGAACGGCATCGCCCTGCTCGCCGCGAGCGACGACCCCGTGCCGCACCTGCCCAGCGTCGAGCGCTGGCGCCGGGGGAACCGCGACCGCCCGTACGACCCGAACATCGACGCGACGCGCCAGGAGATGCGCTCGTTCGTCTGCGGGCAGTGCCACGTGGAGTACTACTGCGCGAACAAGATGACGCTGACCTTCCCCTGGGGCAACGGGCTGAAGATCGAGCAGATCGAGCGCTTCTGGGAGGAGACCACCTTCCCCGACGGCGAGCCGTTCTACGACTACGTCCACGGCGAGACGGGCGCCCGCGTCTTCAAGGCCCAGCACCCCGAGTTCGAGATGTGGAGCCAGGGCGTGCACGCCCGCAGCGGCGTGAGCTGCGCCGACTGCCACATGCCCTACGAACGCGAGGGGGCGGCGAAGGTCTCCAGCCACTGGGTCCGCAGCCCGCTGCTCAACATCAACAACGCCTGCCAGACCTGCCACCGCGTCCCGGAGAGCGAGCTGCTCGAGAAGGTGCACGCGATCCAGGACCGCACGCACGCGCTGATGCAGCGCGCGGCCGAGGCGATGACCGACATGCTCGACGCGATCCGCGAGGCCCAGGCCGCCGGCGCCACGCCCGAGCAGCTCGCCCCCGTCTTCGACCTCCAGCGCAAGGCCATGTGGCGCCTGGACTTCATCAGCAGCGAGAACTCGATGGGCTTCCACGCCGACCAGGAGGCCGCGCGGATCCTCGGCGAGTCGATCGACTACAGCCGCCGCGCCACGGCCATGGCCCTGCGGATGCGCGCCCCGGAAGCGCCGGACACCAGCGCCCTCCCGACCGAGCCCGTGCACGGCGTCACCCCGGCCGACCGCGCCCCGCCCGGCCAGTAGCCGAGCCGCGGCCGCCTCAGCCCGCCCGCAGCGCGATCGCGTACTGCCACGTGGCGACCGGGTACGGCACGCGGAGCCGGTACCCGCGGAAGACGCGGGCGCCCCCGGCGAGGCGCTCCCCGACGTGGCGCACCATCGCCCCGTAGGCCGGGAAGGCGTCGAACGCCCAGTCCTCCGGGCCGGGGCCCAGCGGCTCGACCGCCTCCAGCGGCTCGACCCGCAGCCGCGACGCCGGCTCCCCGAAGACCGGGACGAGTTCCGAGCCGACGTTCCGCAGCACCACCGGCACGGGCTCGAACGCCCCGTACAGCCCCTCCTCGACGAACAGGTCGCTGACCAGCGTCTGCGCGGGCACGTCGGCGTTCACGGCCGAGTAGGCCAGCACCCCCTCGCGCTCCGCCAGGCGGGCCGCGTCGTACCGCGTCGGCAGCAGGCTCCGCCGCACCTCGCCCGCCAGCACGTCCATCAGCCCCTGCGGCCCGATCCGCCGGTCCACCAGCCGGTACGCGACGTCGTCCCCGATCCGCTCGATCTCGCACTCCCCCGCCCGGTTCGGGCAGTACGCCGCGAGGTCCCCCAGCCCGAAGATGACCCCGCCCCCCGCCGAGGGCGGGCGCAGCGCCATGCTCCGAAGCTGCACCGCCGCGTCCGGGCGCAGCCGACGCAGCCCGACGGGCCCGCTGACCATCGCCACGTCGCAGCGGTGCGGCTCCCCGCCCGTGGCCGCGAACATCTTGAGGTCCACCCACAGCTCCGCCCCCACGCCGGCGAGCTGGCTCGCCCCCTTGAACGACGCGGACCGGGCCGCCAGCTCCAGGCGCTCGCGGACCTCCCGCACGCTCCCGCTCAGCAGCGCGGTCAGCCCGTCGCGGGTGCCGCACCCGTCGCGGATCAACGCCTGGAAATCCTCCACCGCCCGGGCGGCCCGCTCCACCGCGGCCTCGCCGGCCCCGGCCCGCCGGGCGGCGGCGAGGAACCGGCGGAGCGGCTCCGGGCCCGGGATGTCCGCCAGCACCTCGAGCGGAGGCCGCGGAACCGACAGGAGCACCCGCCCCGCGACATCGCGGTTGAGCCCGAGGCGCTTCGCGAGTTCGATCGGCCCCTCGCCGGCTCCGGGCAGAGCGCCGAGCACCGTCCGCAGGGCCTCGCCCAGTTCGCGCCCGGCGTCCTCGGCCCACGCCCGCAGCGCGTCCGGATCACCCCCCAGCGCGAGGGAACGCGGCTCGCTCGTGCTCGTCGCCGTCATCGGTCCGGGCATGGTACTGCCCGCGGGGGCGGACGCCCGGAACGAAATCGGATGCAAAATTTTGCATTGCCGCCGTTCCTGAGGTACCGTGTCCGAACGGGCGTCCGCGTCCGGACGCCCAGCCCCCGGAGAGAGAAGATGCCGACACCCCACGCCGCCGCGTTCGCCCTGGCCTGCTGCGCCCCCGCGGCCCTCGCCGCCGCGCAGGTGACCGTGACCCTGTTCTTCGACGGGGGCGAGGCGGGCGTCCCGGCCCCCGGGCACGAGACCTTCTCGTACGGGGGGGCGACGTTCGAGAGCGGCTCGATCCACGGCGCCGGCTCCCCGGGGCTGCGGGCCTCGGACCCCTACGGGTGGCAGCCGGCGATCGGGTTCATCAACTCCGTGATCACCTTCTCCGTCCCGGTCTCGGAGGTGAGCTTCTTCTACACGCACGACGACGACAACATCTTCGCGGGCTTCGCCTCCGCGTACGACGCGCACGGCAACCTGCTCGCGACCGTCGCGAGCCACGCGTTCACCTTCCCGGCGGACCCCGGCAACTTCGTGACGCTCGCGGGGGGCGGCGTCGAGATCGCGGAGATCCGGTTCGAAGCGGCGAACGGCGCCTTCCCCGGGGCCGGCTACGTCGACAACTTCTCCTTCGTCATCGTCCCGGCGCCCGCGACGGCGGGGCTGCTGCTCCCGGGCCTGGCCGCGGCGGCGCGCCGGCGGGTCCGCCGCGCCTGAGCGTCCGGCGCTCTCCCGCGTCCGGCGGCGCATCTCGTTCCGACCATACCCGCTCCTGGAGGCCACCATGCGTGCTCCGTTCTTCGCGGCCGGGCTGTCGTGCCTTGCGCCGGCGCCGGCCTTGGCGCAGCTCTGCCAGCAGGGATTCGTCCACATCCCCCTGACGAACCAGCAGGGCGAGGCCGTCGCCGTCGGGGAGAGCCTCTGGATCGCCACGCTGCTCGGGGGCGTGGTGGAGTGGAACACGACGACGGGCGAGCGCCGGTCGTACACCCGCGGGCGGCACTGCCTCCCGAGCGACCGCGTGCACTCGATCACGGTCGACACGGGCGGGAACGTCTGGGTCGCCACGCACGAGGGCGCGGCCTTCAAGCCCGCGGGGAGCGGGTACGAGACGCCGTGGATCCCCGTCGCTCTGCCCGTCCCGCCGGGGCGTTCGGATTACGTGACGACGGTGGAGGCGGCGCCCGACGGGTCCGTCTGGATGGGCACCTACGACGCCGGGTGCTTCCGGAGGACGCCGGACGGGGCGTTCACGCGGCTGGACCCCGAGCCCCATTCCATCGCCGGCACGTTCATCACCGGCATGGTCTTCGAGCCCGACGGCACGCTCTGGGCGGGCGTGTGGGGCGGGTGGCTGTACCGCTACGAGCCGGGCGACGACGCCTGGACGCAGTTCACGGCCGCCAGCACCGGCACGCCCTCCGGGCTCTGCTTCCCGGTCCAGCCGCCGGAGCAGATCGGCCTGACGTCCCCGGTGCTCGTGCCGATCGGCGTCGACGCCGCGGGCGACCTGTGGATCCGCTGCGAGGACGACAACCCGA
>CAYMFP010000123.1:0-8770 GCA_964389385.1 uncultured Phycisphaeraceae bacterium
GGATGATGTCGACGAGGTTCTTGCCGATGTCGTGCACGTCGCCCTTGACCGTCGCGAGCACGATCGAGCCCTTGCTGGCCCCGCCGCCGATCTTCTCCATGTGCGGCTCGAGGTGCGAAACGGCGCGCTTCATCACCTCGGCCGACTGGAGGACGAACGGCAGCTGCATCTGCCCGCTGCCGAACAGCTCGCCGACGGTCTTCATCCCGTCGAGCAGGTGGTCGTTGATGATGTCGAGCGGGGAGTACTTCGCCAGCGCCTCGTCGAGCGTCTCCGCCAGCCCCTCCCGCTCGCCGTCGACGATGTGCGCCCGCAGCCGCTCCTCGAGCGTGAGGTCCTTCTTCTCGGCGGCCGCGCCGCCCTCGGCGACGTCCCGGAACAGCTCGATGAGCGCCTGCAGCGGGTCGAAGCCCTCGTCGGTGATCCCCTCCGGCAGCCCCGTCCCGCCGCGGCTCTCGTGCCGGCGGTCGTAGATCAGGTCGAGCGCCGCCCTCTTGTGGGCCTCGTCGATCTTGTTCAGCGGCAGGATCTTGGACGAGTGCACGATCGCGCTCGTCAGCCCCGCCGAGACCAGCTCGTGCAGGAAGACGCTGTTGAGCACCACCCGCGCCGCGGGGCCGAGCCCGAACGAGACGTTCGAGAGCCCGCAGGTGATCTGGCACTCCGGCATCTCCGCCGAGATCCGACGCACGCCCTCGATCAGCTCCAGCGCCGAGCGGCGGTCGGAGTCCATGCCGGTCGAGACCGGGAGCACGAGCGGGTCGAAGAACACGTCCCGCGGGTCGAGCCCGTGCACCCCGACGGCCCGGTCCCGCCCGCGCCGCGCGATGGCCAGCTTCCGCTCGGCCGTCCGCGCCATCGCGGCCTCCTTGTCCTCGTCGATCGAGCCGATCACGAGGGCCGCGTTGTAGCGCTTCGCCAGCTCGCAGATCGCGTCGAACTTCTCCTCGCCGTCCTCGAAGTTCGCCGAGTTGATGATGCACTTGCCCGGCGCGTGCCTCAGCCCGGCCTCGAGCGTCGCCGGCTGCGTCGAGTCGAGCATCAGCGGCGCGTCGACCTGCCGCGCCACGCGCCGCACCACCTCGGCCATGTCGGCCGCGTTGTCGCGGCCGGCGTAGTCGACGTTGATGTCCAGCACGTGCGAGCCCTCGCGCACCTGCTCCCGCGCGAGCGAGACGATCCCGTCCCAGTCCTCGGCCTCCAGCAGCCGCTTGAACTTCCGCGAGCCCGACGCGTTGCACCGCTCGCCGACGATCAGGAACGAGTTGTCCTGGCGGTGGGGCACGGCCGAGTAGTTCGACGTCGAGCACGCCGGGACCGCCACGGACGGGCGGGCCGGGGCCGCGCGCCCCGCCGCCGCCTCGGCCAGCAGGCGGATGTGCTCCGGCGTCGTCCCGCAGCACCCGCCGACGAGCGAGACCCGGTGCTGGTCGAGGAACCGGCGCAGCTCCTCGGCCATCGGCCCCGCCCCCAGCGGGTACTCCGTCCGCCCCTCCACCAGCACCGGCAGCCCGGCGTTGGGCACGCAGGAGATGTGCCGGTCCCACCCCTGCGCCAGCGTGGCGAGGTGCTCGGTCATCTCCTTCGGGCCCGTCGCGCAGTTCAGCCCCAGGCTCGCGATCGGGTAGCCCGCCAGGGCGTGCATCGCGGCCTCGATGCTCGGGCCGACGAGCATCGTCCCCGTCTGCTCGATCGTGACCGAGACCATGATCGGGCGTTCGCCGGGCGCGAGCCCCCGCTCGTCCAGCGCCGCCAGCACCGCGTTGATCGCGCACTTGACCTGCAGCAGGTCCTGGCACGTCTCGATCAGGAACGCGTCGACGCCCCCGTCCAGCAGCCCGCGGGCCTGCTCCCGGTAGCTCTCGAGCATCTCGCCCCAGCCGATCTGCCCGAGCGTGATGAGCTTCGTCCCCGGGCCCATGCTCCCGAGCACGAACCGGGGCTTCTCGGGCGTGCTGAAGCGGTCGGCCGCCGCCCGCGCGACCTCCGCCGCCTCGCGGTTCAACGCCCGGCACTCGCCCTCGAGCCCGAACTCCCGGAGCACGTGCCGCGCCCCGCCGAAGCTGTCGGTCTCCAGGCAGTCCGCCCCCGCCTCGAGGAACGACTCGTGGATCTGCGTGACGACGTCCGGGCGGGTCCGGACGATCAGGTCCGTGCAGTTCTCGCACCCGAGGTAGTCCCGCTCCAGATCCAGGTCGTGGTTGTGGATCGAGGTGCCCATCGCCCCGTCGATCACCAGGATCCGGCGGTCGAGCTCCCGGAGCAGGCGGCTGCGTCCGGCGGCGGAGCGGGACGGGGAAGCGGTGACGGCGTGGGGCATGACATCTCTCCGCGGTGGGCAGCGGGGAGACTCTAGCCGAGATCCGGCCGGGTTTCATCCGTATTTCCGGATGAATGGATGAAGCACGGCGGAGCCTGAGAAACTGGGCAGACTGGGCCGGCCGGGCGGGCGCATGAAAAAGCCCGAGGAGCGGGTCCTCGGGCGTTCTCTCTGCTGCGTGCGTCCGACCGGCGGGCTTACTTCTTCTTGCCCTTGAAGTAGTTGCCGGCGAACTTCTTCTGGAACTTCTCCACGCGGCCCGCCGCGTCGACGAACGCGGCCTTCCCCGTGAAGAAGGGGTGCGAGCCGGACCAGACTTCGACCTTCATCTCGGGCACGGTCGCCCCCACGGTCATCACGTGCTGACCGTTGTGGTAGACCTTGCAGTTCGGGTACCAGGTCGGATGGCCTTCGCTCTTCATCGCAAGCCTCGCAATTCCGTGCCCGGGCGTCCTCGGACCGGGCGGAGAGGGTAGACCGACGGCGATTCGCCGTCCAGTCCGCCTGCATGCCGCCGGTCGGCCACCGGGGCGAAAAGGTGAGAAGCGTCACCCGCCGACGCGGTGGATGCCGGTCGCGTGGACGACCAGGACCTCGGGCGAGGGGCGGGCGCCGACGGTGCCGACGACGATCACCTCGTCCAGCTCCGACAGCCCGGCGGCCGAGAGGTTCGTCTTGAGCGGCTTGCCGTCCGGGCCCGTCACCTGGACGGTCGCCGCGTTGGCCATGATCGTCTCCGGCGTCTCGCAGCAGTAGTCCCAGGGGGTCTTGCACTCGTCCTCGGGGTCGTCGGCGCAGCTCGGGACGGAGGGGTCCATCATCACGAACAGGCCCTGCCCGGCGCTCATGGGATCGCTCCGCCCGCCGATCCGCCCGCGGACGACGATCTGCTCCCCCTCCCGGGCGGTCTTCTTCGCGTCCGCGACCGGCACGGCCCCCTCGGGCATCTCGGCGAGCAGGAAAGCGGGGCGCCCGCTCGCGGCGGAGTCCGCCGGGTTCTCCCGCGGCCCGGTCTCCGCGGCGTCTTTGCCGCAACCGGCCAGGACCGCGAGCGGGGCGAGGGCGAGGGCGGCGATGCGTGCGTGCTTCATGGGCGAGGACTCCTGCAGAGGGGTGTTCCGAGCTTCGGCGTTCAGTGGGCCTTGAGCGCCTCCGGGATCGGCAGACGCAGGCAGCGGACGGCCGGGGGGATCGCCCCCACCAGCCCGACGATCAGGCCGGCCCCGAGGCCGGCGAGGATAACGGGCGCGTCGACCGTCAGCGCGAACGCCCCCATGGAGAACCGGACGGCGATGCCGTCGAGGACGAGCAGCCCGACCGCGCACGCGATGACGGCCCCGCACGCGGCGGCGAAGGTCGACTCCTCGACCAGGCTCATCACGATCGCCGGGCGGGTGTACCCCATCGCCTGCAGCGCCCCGATCTCCCGGACCCGCGCGGCGAAGGCGGCGTACATCGTGTTCAGCCCGCCGAGCAGCCCGCCGGCGCCGATGAGCGCGGCCGTGGCGATCACCATGACGCGGATCGGCCGGTAGAACGCGGCGATCGAGGCGTAGTAGTCGCGCTCGGAGATCGCGGTGAGTTCGAGGTCGAGCCGGCTCTTGGCGAAGAGTTCGACGTCGTCGTAGGCGGCGTCGCCCAGCGTGAGGACGACGCAGGAGATGGACCCGTCGCGTTTGGTGGCGATCTGGAGGTCGGTCAGCGGGACCCAGATCTCGGCGTCCATGACCGTGGCCGGCGCCGTGAAACGCCCGACGATCGCCCAGTCGCGGCCGGCCAGGTGCAGCGTCCGCCCGATCGCGAGGCGCTCGTCCGCGAGCCCGAGCCGGGTGGCGGCGAGGGCCCCGACCATGATCTCGTCCGCCCCGGCGCTGGGCGGGCGGCCCTCGACGATCTCCACCTCCGGGTGCACCAGCAGGGCGGCGGTCGTCACGCCGCGCAGGACGGCCTGGCGCTCCTCCGCCTCCGCCGCCTCGCGGACGGGCAGGGCGACGTGGATCTCCGGGCTCACGAACGGCGTCCCGCCCCGCTCGCGGATGCCGGGGATGCTCGCGGCCGCGATCGTCGCCACGGAAGCGTCGATCTGCGAGCGTTCGAGGGCCTCCTCGCTGCCCGTGCCGAGCAGGATCACGTTCTCGTTCGGCCCGTGGTGCTGCGTGAGGGTGAGCTGCATGCCGCGCACGAACCCCCCGGCCGCGAGGGCGAGCAACGCCACCAGCGACGAGCCGATCAGGGCCGCGAGCAGGCGCGAGCCGCTGCGCCCGAGGTTCCGGAAGGCGTATTCGAACGGGAGCTGTCTCATCGGGTCCGTTCTCCGGCGTGTCAGACGGCCCGGAAGCAGGAGGCGATCTCGCGGCGCGACGCCTGCCACGCCGGGACGAGCCCGGCGAGCACGCCGATCACGCCGCAGATGGCGAGCCCCGAGAGCAGCAGCGGGGCCCCCGCCGTGATCGGGATCGCCTGTCCCTCGACCGAGAGGGCGAACTGCCCGAGCCGCGCCGCCACGACCGCGGCCGCGGCGCCGACCGCCCCGCCGAGCAGCGCCACGAGCACGCCCTCCGCGACGATCAGCCGGGCCACGAGCCCGCCGGTGAACCCCAGCGTCTGGAGCACCGCGTGCTCGGCGACGCGCCCCTGCACGCTGAGCACGATCGCGTTGGCGACCAGCGTCAGCACGGCCGCCAGGCACCCGATCCCCAGCCACCGCGCGAAGCCGACGAGTTCCACCACGTCGGAGGCGATCCGTCCGACGAAGGCCTTCTCCGTGTACGTGCTGGTGGGCTCCTGGGCCGTGCGGAACATCTCGTCGATCTCGTCCGCGACGCGGTCGAGCATCGAGGCGTCGCGCACGCGGACGTTGAACTGCGTGACCCGCCCGAGCCCCTTGCGGCTGCTGAGCTGCACGAACTCGAGCGCCCCGTACGCGGTGTTCTGGTCCTGCGCCTGCGCCGACCGGAACACCCCGGCGACGTACGCCGTGATCCCCGCCGCGTCGAACGTCTGCCCGGCCCGCAGCCCGCGGCGCGAGGCCAGCGCCTCCCCGACGAGCACCGCGTCGGTGCGGCGCCGCCAGTCCTCGATCGAGCCGTCGATCACCTCGATCGACGGGCGCTCCGCGAGGAAGTCCTCCTTCGGCACGCCGCGGAACGTCACGACGTCGAGGCTGGTGCGGCAGTTGGAGACCACCACCTGGATCGGCATCGCCGAGACGACGCCCTCGATCCGCTCGATCCGCGACTCGTAGTCCTGCGGGAGCACGCTCGTCGCGGGGCAGAAGCGGTCCTGGCGGTAGACGACGAGCGTCGTGTCGTCGGCCGTGCGCCGCGTGGCGGCGGCGGTGCCGGCGTGCATCGCCTGCACGGCCGTGAAGAGGAACATCGCGATCGCGATGCCGGCCACCGTGAGCAGCGTCCGGGCGCGGTGGCGGACCACCTGCTTGACCACGAGCGGGACCATCTTGCCGGGGATCACGCCGCCACCTCCTCGGGGACCGCCGCGATCTCGGCGTCGGCCGCGGGCCCGGTCTCGCGGACGAGCCGCCCCTTGTCCAGGTGCAGCGTGCGCTTGGCGTACCGGGTCGTGCCCGGGTCGTGCGTCACCATGACGATCGTCTTGCCGAGTTCCCGGTTCAGGCGCTGGAGCAGCTGCATCACGGCCGAGGCGGAGGCCTTGTCGAGGTCCCCGGTCGGCTCGTCCGCGACGAGGATCGTCGGGTCCGTCACGATCGCCCGGGCGATCGCCACGCGCTGCTCCTGCCCGCCCGAAAGCTGCCTCGGGTAGTGGCCGTGCCGGTCGGCGATGCCGACGAGTTCGAGCGCCTCCGCCACCCGGTCGTGCCGCTGCTTCGCGCTCATCCGGTGCAGCAGCAGCGGCAGCTCGACGTTCTCGTACGCTGTGAGCACCGGCACGAGGTTGTAGAGCTGGAAGACGTACCCGACGTGCTCGGATCGCCACGCCGCGAGGCGGCTGCGCCCGAGCTGCGCAAGGTCGGTCCCGTCGATCACCAGCGTCCCCCGCGTCGGACGGTCGATGCCCGCGATCAGGTTCAGCAGCGTCGTCTTCCCGCTCCCGGAGGGGCCCATCAGCGCGAGGAAGTCGCCCCGCGGCACGTCGAGGTCCAGCCCGTCCAGCGGGCGGATCACGTTCTCGCCCCGGCGGTACTCCCGGGTCAGTCCACGGCACTCGATCAGCGTCACGATCCGGCCTCCGTCAGCTTGACGCCCTCGCCCGGCTCCAGCCCGGCGTGGTCGGTGATCACCAGATCGCCCGGGTTCAGCCCGGCGACGATCACGCCGTCCTCCGCCTCCTCCAGCACGTCCACCGGCACCGGGCGGGCCTCCCCCCGCCCGTTCCGCCGCGCGGCGATCGTCCAGACGCGGACGCCCCCGGGCCCCCGGTCGAGCGCCGCCGCGGGCACGAGCACCCGGCCGTCCGGCTCCCCCGCGCCGCGTCCGCCGGACGCTCGGTTCCCGGCGGCGAGCGTTCCCCCGGCGCCGCCCAGGAACTTCACCCGCGCCAGCATCTCCGGCCGCAGGATCGGATCGGGATCGATCACGCGCACCTTCATCTGCAGCGTGTTCTTCTGCAGGTCCGCCTCGCGCGTGACGCGCGTCACCTCGCCCGCGAACGAGCGCTCCGGCAGCACCTCCACCACGATCTCGCACCGCTGCCCGACGACCACCTTCGCCGCGTCGGCCAGCGGCACGTCCACGCGCACCTGGAGCCGCTCCGGCTCGTACAGCGTCACGATCTGCGGCGCGTCCGGGCTGTCCCCCTCGAGCATCACCACGTCCCCCGGCCCCTTCATCCGCCGCTGCACCGCCCCGGAGATCGGCGCCCGGATCACGCACCGCTCCAGGCGCAGCCGGGCCTCGTCCCGCGCGGCCGACGCCTCGCGCACCGCCGCCTCCGCCCGGCGCACCTCCGCCTCCGCCGCGTCCAGGCGCCGCCGGTCCTCGCTCCGCAGCCGCAGGTGCTCCTCCGCCGCGTGCAGCTCCGCCCGCTGCCGGTCGCGCCGCGCCTCCAGCATCCCCCGCCGCGCCTCGGTCGAGAGCACCTGGGCCCGCTGCGCCTCCGTGTGCTGCCGCAGGCGGATCAGCTCCACCTCGTTCGCCGCCTGCGCCTCCACCGCCTGGCGCATCCGGGCCAACTCCTCCTCCAGCCCCACCAGCGTCGCCCGCTCGGCCTGGATCAGCGAGGGAAGCTGCGCCAGCTCCGCCTCCGTCTCCGCCAGCTCCGCCGCGGCCGCCGCCACCGCCCGCTCACGCTCGACCGGATTCTCCCAATCCGTCCGCGCGGCCGTCCGTTCCGCCTCCGCCGCGGCCAGCGCCGCTTCTCCCGCGGCCAATGCCGCCTCCGCGCGCCGCAGCGCCAGCTCCGCGTCCTCCGCGACGAGCCGCGCCACCGCCTGCCCCGCTTCGACCGTCTGCCCCTCGAGGACGAGCACCTCGGCGATGACCCCGTCGGTCAGCGCCGAGACGGCGATCGGGTACGGCTCCGGCTCCAGCCACCCCGGGGCCTGCACCGTCTGCCCGATCCGCGCCGTCGTGGCGTCCGGCTCCGCCCCGGGGGTGGGGGGCTGCACGCCCGCCGACGCGTTCCCGCCGACGGCCGCGGTCGATCGCCAGACCGCCGGCGTCGCCGACACCGGCCGCGCCGGCCGCAGCACCTCACGGCTCGCCGCCCCGAGCAGCACGGCCACCGCTCCCCCGACCACCGCCGGCGCCAGGATGTGGAGCTTGAACCGTCGCCGCGGACGGACCACGCGGGCACGCGCTCGCGACTCGGCGGCGTCATCGCCGCCCGAGAACAGGGTGGACATCGAACCTCCCGAAGCCTGGAACCAGAGCGAAGCCAGGAACCCGAGCGTCACGCGGAGCGCGCCCCGCCGGAAGAGGGCGCAAGCCCGCGAACCCGCGGAGAGCGCGCACCGCTCCCGCGGAACGGGAGGTCAGCTTCGGGGAGGTTGAATGATCGCGAGCAGATGCCCGCACGCCTGCGACGTCCGCGGCTCAAGCACCACGACCGGGCCGGAGCGACGCGCCGGCGCGGCGGCGATCGCCGGAGGAACGGCCGTGGGAGCCTTCATCGAGCACCCCACGCACCCGGGGGGGCAGCACGGGCCGTCACGGTCCTGATCCGGGGCGGGAACCCCGGGATCTTCCTGGGGAGCCGGGGAGGTTTCATCCTCCTCGCAGCAGCAGGGGGCCGCCGGCGCGAGCAGCCCCGGCAGCGAGGCCGCGGCCGGCATCGCGGCGCACGCGATGACCAGGGACATCAGCCCGCAGAGCAGGGACCGCCATGGCGAGAGCCGGCGCCGCATCCCCCTACGGTAGACCGCACACGCCCCGCCCGCCCAAGGCCGGCCCACCCCGGCCCATACCCCCGCGCCCAACCCCCCCATACCGCCAAAACACCGGCCCAAAACCCCCGAAAACGGCGGGGCCGACG
>CAYMFP010000124.1:0-8755 GCA_964389385.1 uncultured Phycisphaeraceae bacterium
GTGCGCCCCACCCCACCCCACCTCACCTCACCCACCCGCTCCTTCATCCCCACCCCTTCCAGCCCACATCCCGCCTCGTCCCCCCCTCTCGCCCCACGCGTTCCGCACCCGCTCCCCGCCGCTCCGCTTGTTCCGGCCGGCCCGCTCCCCGCCCGCCGCCTCCGCCCGGGGTTCCCTCAACCCGCCGCCGCCCCCGGACGATGCACCTCCGGAACGCCCGCGTCGGCGCCCCGGGAGACGAGCTTGGCCGAGAACGCAGGTCTCATCATCCGGCGGAACGAGCGGCACGACCTCGCCCTGCCCGCGCGGTTCGCCGTCGCGCCGCCCCACCGCGAGATGCTGCGGTTCGCCTCCTCCGTCGCCTCGCGCGACGGCTGGGTCGACTGCGACCTGATCGACTTCTCCACCGGCGGGCTCGGCGTCATCAGCGACGTCTTCGTCCCCCGCATGGCCCGCCTCCGCATCCGCGTCTACCGCGACGAGAAGCGGGAGGAACTCGTCCTCGAGGCCCCGGTCCGGGTCCAGCGCGCCGTCATGACCGACCGCCGCCCGGCCTACCTCGTCGGCACCGCCTTCGAGGACCTCGAGCGCGAGACCCACGGGCGCGTCGAGAAGATGCTCGCCCTCCTCGGCGGAGAGGACTGACCCGTGCTCGACGCCGGACGCTTCGTCATCGAGGCCCTGCTCGACGAGGGGCTCATCACCCCCGGGGGACGCGACCGCGCCCTCGCCCACGCCCAGAAAGCGGGCGTCGGCGCGCCCGAGGCCCTCGTCGCCCTCGGGCTCGTCTCCGGGCGCGACGTCGCCATCACCCGCGCCCGCCTCTGCGAACTCCCCTTCGTCGACCTCGCCGCCTTCGAGGTCGACTTCCGCAACGCCTCGCTCCTCCCCCGCCGCACGGCCGAGGACGCGGGCGCCTTCCCCCTCTTCGTGATCGACGGCGTCGCCACCGTCGCGATGCTCGATCCCCTCTCGCTCCAGGACGTCGACCAGGTCCGCCGGGCCCTGCGGCTCGAGGTCGACCCCGTCCTCTGCGAGCCCGACGCCCTCCGCGGGCTCATCGCCCGCTGCTACTCCCTCGTCCGCACGCTCGAGGGCTCCGGCAGCGACGAGCGCGAGGAGGAACTCACCCGCGGCGACGAGCCCGCCGTCGCGGCCGTGAACCAGATCATCGCCGCCGCCGTCGAGGCCGGCGCGTCCGACGTCCACGTCTCCCCCGACGACGGCTGCCTCCAGCTCCGCTACCGCGTCGACGGCGCCCTCCGCCAGCAGCAGGCCCCGCCCCTCTCCGCCCACGCCTCGATCGTTCAACGCCTCAAGGTCATGGCGCGCCTGGACGTCACGCAGACCCGCCGCCCGCAGGACGGCAAGTTCCGGTTCGACCACCGCGGGCGCCCGGTCGACATCCGCCTCTCCGTCGTCCCCACCGTGCACGGCGAGAACGCGGTCCTCCGCATCCTCCGGTCCGCCTCCTCGATCGGTTCGCTCGACGACCTCGGCATGCCCCCGGCCGTGCGCGAAGCCTTCGCCCAGGCGACCGCCCAGCCGCACGGCATGCTCCTCGTCACCGGGCCCACCGGCTCCGGCAAGACGACCACCCTCTACGCCGCCCTCGCCCGCCTGAACACCACCGACCGCAACCTCGTCACCGTGGAGGACCCCGTCGAAATCCGCCTCCCGGGCGTCCGCCAGATCCAGGCGAACCCCGAGATCGGGCTCACCTTCGCCGCGGCCCTCCGCAGCGTCCTCCGCCAGGACCCGGACGTCATCCTCGTCGGCGAGGTCCGCGACGAGGACACCGCCCGCATCGCCGTCCAGTCCGCCCTCACCGGGCACCTCGTCCTGAGCACGCTGCACACCAACGACGCCGCCGGCGCCGTCCCGCGCCTCCGCGACCTCGGCGTCCCCGCCTTCGCCACGGCCGGCTCGCTCCTCGGCGTCCTCGCCCAGCGTCTCGTCCGCTGCGTCTGCCCGGCCTGCGCCCGCCTCGACGCCGAGGCGGCCTCCGCGCTCGCCGAACTCGGGCTCCCCTGCGATCCGAACGACCGCTTCCTCTCCCCCGGCGCCTGCCCCGCCTGCATGAGCACGGGGTACAAGGGCCGCACCGGCGTCTACGAACTCCTCCGCGCCACGCCGAAGGTCCGCGCGCTCATCGAGGCCGACGCCCCGGCGGCCGACCTCGAGGCCGCCGCCGCGGCCGAGGGCTTCCGCCCGATGCTCGACGACGGCTTCGACAAGGCCCGCCTCGGCGTTACGACGCTTGAGGAACTCCGCCGCCTGCGGGCCGCCGTCGCGCCCTCCCTCGCCGCCTCGGCCGCCTGGAGGGAGGCCGCGTGAGCGCCACCGCCTTCAGCTACGTCGCCGTCGACGCGGCGGGCAGGCGCCGCCGCGGCACGCTCGAGGCCGCGGGCGAGCGAGAGGCGTATCGCCAGCTCGCCAACTCCGGCCTCACGCCCGTGACGATCCGCGGCGCGCAGCCGCGGCCGGAGCGGCAGGCGGCCTCGTTCCGCGCGGGGCGCGACCGCGTCACCGCCGAGGACATCTCCGCCCTCACCCGCGAGATCGGCGTGCTCGTCGAGGCCCGCATCCCGCTCGCCCACGGGCTCGTCTCGATCGCCGAGCAGGAGAAACGGCCGGCGCTGCGCGAGGTCGTGCGCGACCTGGCGCTCATGCTCGAGTCCGGCCGCCCCCTGACCGAGGCGCTCACCAAGCACGAGAAGCACTTCGGCGAGGTCTACGTGAACACCGTCCGCGCCGCGGAGGCGACCGGCAACCTCGGCGAGGTCATGCGGATGCTCGCCGAGATGCTCGAACGCCGGGCGGAGAACGCCCGGCTGCTCCGCCGCGCCCTCGCCTACCCCGCCTTCGTGCTCGCCTTCGTCCTGATCGCGCTCGTCGTGATCGTCGTCTTCGTCATCCCGCGCTTCTCGCTCATGTTCGAGGCGAGCGGCGCGGAGCTGCCCGCGGTCACCGTCGCGCTGCAGCAGGCGAGCGAGTCGCTCCGCGCGTGGTGGTTCCTGTACGCCGGCGGGGCGGTCGGCGCCGTCGCGGGGGCGATCGGCTGGTGGCGCACCGACTCCGGCCGCCGCTGCATCGAACTCGCGGCGCTGCGCGTCCCGGTGGTGGGACAGCTCCTCGTCGCCGTCGCCGCCGCACGGTTCTCGCGCGTCCTCTCGATCGCCCTCGGCAGCGGGCTCGACCTGCCCGAGGCCCTGCGCCTCGCCGGCGCCGCCACCGGGCGCCCGGTCTTCGTCTCCGACACCGAGGCGATGTCCGCCCGCGTCCGCGGCGGCGCCCCGCTCCGCGAGGTCCTCCGCCTGACGCCCTACCTCCCGCCGTTCGCCCGGCGCATCCTCGGGGCCGGCAGCGACGCCCGCGAGATCGCCGCCGCCTCCGACGTCGTCGCCCGCCACTTCGACCGCGAGTCCGAGCACCTCGCCAAGTCCGCGGGCGCCCTCGCCGAGCCGATCATGACCGTCGCCATGGCCGGCATCGTCCTGCTCGTCTCCCTCTCCGTCTTCCTGCCCATGTGGCAGATGGTGGGGAACAACCGATGAATCCGACCGCGCCACGCTCGTCCCGCGGCTTCTCGCTCCTCGAGGTCACGGTCGTCGCGCTGATCGTCGCGATCCTCGCGGCCGTCGTCGTGCCCCGCTTCGTCGGGCTCGAGGGCGACGCCCGCACGTCCTCGGCCTCCGCGACGCTCGGCGCGGTCCGCGCGGCCCTCGCCGCCCACCGCACCAACGGCGTCATCGCCGGCACCGATCCTTTCCCCTCGCTCGAGCAGCTCACCGAGCCGGGGCGCGTGCTCGCCCAGCCGATCCCCCCGAACCCGTTCACCGGCGCCTCTGGGGTGCAGGCCGTCTCGCGCGCCCAGGCCGAGGCGCACGCCGTCCTCAACGAGGCCGTCTACGGCTGGAACTACTTCGTCGACAACGACGCCGACCCGCCGGTCGCGATCTTCTACGCGAACAGCGACGACGAGAGCACCGCCGAGGCGGCGGACGGCCGCCGCCTCCTGGCCAGCGAACTCTGAGCCATGCCCCGCCGCGCGTTCACCCTGCTCGAGACGATGGTGGTGGTCGTGCTGACCGCCGTCCTCGCCGCCGCGGCCGTCCCCGCGGTGCGGCTGATGAACGACGCGCGTGCCGCCGCCGCGGCCGCCGAGGCTGCCCGCGTCTTCCGCATCGCCCGGGCCTCCGCCGGCGCGCTCGGCGAGCCCGTCGGCGTCCGCGTCGACGCCCAGCGCGGCTCGCTCCTGCCCGTCGTGCACGCCCACGGCTCCGCCGTACCGCTCCCCGACGCCGGCGGGCGCGGCGCGGCGGAAGTCCTTCTCTCCAAGAGCTTCCCCGGCGCCGGCATCGAGGCCTTCACCATCGACGGCGCGCCCGCGGAGGCGCACTGGTTCGCCCCAGCCGGCGACGCCGTCGCGCTCGACGCGCTCGGCCGCGTCGCCGGCCCCGCCGGCGACGCCCGGCTGCGCCTGCTCGACGGCGCGGAGATCCGCGTGCACGGCGCCTCCGGCATGATCGAGGTGGTGCGCCCATGACACGCACGCGCCGCGGCACGACCCTTCTCGAGGCGGTGCTCGTCGTGGTGCTGCTCGGCATCGCCGTCCCGCCGGCCCTCTCCCTGATGCGCGCCGCCGCGGCGCCGCGGGCCGACGCCGTCAACGCGGCCCGCGCCTCCGCCCTCGCCGCCGGGCTGCTCGAGCAGGTTCTCGCCGACCGCGCCGCCCCCGGCGTCGGCCCGCAGGGGATCGCGGCCTCGGGATACGACGCCGACCTCGCCCAGCGTGCGGCCGCGCTCATCGCCCCGTACGAGGCCCTCGGCTTCTCCTGGTCCCTCGGCGTTTCCGAACCGGTCGGCCCCGAGGGCGCCGCCACCGGCGACCCGCAGCAGGACCGGTTCCGCGTCGTCACCGTCCGCGTCGCGTACCCCCTCGCCGGCGGCGGACGCATCGAGATGCCCGTCGCCGCGATGGTGGGGGGGGACGCCCCATGAAACGCCGCGGCGCCACACTGCTCGAACTCATGGCCGCCACCGTCGTGATGGCCGTCGCCGCCGCGGCGCTGGCGCCCGCGATGGCCGCGGCCGGCGAGTCCTACGCCTCCGCCTCCCGCGCCGACCGCGCCCTGGACGAGACGCTCGCCGCCCTCGACCGCGTCGCCGCGATGCTCCGCGAAGCCCCCGCCGGCTCCGCCGCCGGCACGCTCGGCATCTCCGAGGCCGGTCCCGGCATCCTCCGGTTCGCGGACGGGACCGGCGTCGAGGCCGCGGACGGCGCGCTCGCCCTGCTCGCGGCGGACGGCGCCCGGTTCCCCCTCGCGGCCAACGTCCGCCGCTTCGAGGTCCGTCCCCTGGCGGAGGACGGCGTCACCGACCTGACCGCCGAGCCGCAGAACGCCCACGTCTTCCAGATCACCCTCGGCGTCGAAGGCCTGGAACTCACCACGCGCGTCTTCCCCCGCGCCCGGCTCTGGAGCTCGCCATGAAGCCAGCCCACGGGCTCCCCGCCCGCCGCGGCGTCGCGGTCGCGGCCGTCGTCGCCGTGCTCGCGGCCGTCAATCTCGCCGTCATCGGGTCCATCCGCGTCGGGGCCGACCACCAGGAGATCGCCGCCCTGCGCGTGCAGGCCCTGCGGTCGATGTACGCGGCCGAGTCCGCGGCCATGGCCTCCGCAGAGCTGCTCGGCGAAGGCCTCCCCGCACCGGCGCCGGGCTCGCTCCTCCGGCTCCCGGGGGCGGACGGGGTCTACGTCGCGGCCCCGACTCCCGACGCGGCGGGCGAGATCGTCGCCGAAGGCCGCGCCGGCCCCGCCCGGCGCCGGGTCGCCCTCCTCGTGGAATAACCGGCCCGAGACGCCGGCCCCGGGGCAAGTCGCGCCCCGATCGGGCCGATCAACCCGACGGCCCTACGGCGGGAGGCATCGTGCGCTTGCGGCAGACGAGCGTCATCATCGGGCTGGGACCCCGCGGGGTCGAGGCGGTCCGCGGCCACCGCCGGGCCGAACGCCCCCTCCCGCCCGGCTCTTCGCACGACCCGCGCGATCTCGACGCCGAGGCGTTGCTCCAGGCGACGCGGCAGGTGCTCGAGGAGGTCCGCGCCCCGCAGGGCTCCGTCGCCGTCCTCGTCTACGACGCCCCGACCACGATCATCGACGCGATGCGCGTCCCCGCCTCCGGCTCCGCCGCCGAGCGGGCCGCGGAACTCGCGGTGCTCGACGCGCTCCCCCCGGGCGACGCCGGCCCCTCCGACGCCGTCCTGCTCGCGGGGCTGAGCCCCGTCCGCGGCGAGAGCCTCGCCCTCGCGGCCGCCGAACTCGGCACCACCGCCGAGTGGCTCCACGACTGGATCACGCGCTGCGGGCTCCGGTGCGGCGGCTTCGTCCCGTCGGGCGCGATCACCCTCGCCGCGGCCGCCTCCGAGCCGGCCGCCGACGGGCCGGAAGTCGCCGAGCTGCACGTCGGCCCGGAATCGTCCGTCGTCGTCGTTCGCGATCCCGCCGGGAGGATCGATCTCATCCGCCCGCTCGGCATCGGCTACGAGCACCTCGCCGAGGCGCTGCACGCCGGCTCGGCCCCCGCGCCGGGCGACGCCCCGCGCATGTCCCGCGAGCACGCGCTGCGCATCCTCTTCCGCTCCGGGCTGCCCAAGCCGGACGAGGAGGTCGACGACGGGCTCGACGGGCGCCTCGTCCTCCCGGCCCTCCAGCCGGTGCTCCAGCGCCTCGCGGTCGAGCTGAAGCAGACGCTGCGATTCGGCCTCCCCGAGGGGCGCAAGGCCCCGCGCCGCACCCGCCTCTGCGGGCCGGGCGCCGGCATCGCCCGCCTCGACGAGTTCCTGAGCAACGCCCTGAGCGCCGACGTCGTGGCCGGTGCGGCCGCGGACGGCGAGCCCCCGACCGCCGCGCAGCGGTTCGCCGTGCGGCGCCTCCCCCTGCTGATCCGGCCGACCGCCGTCCAGGACGAGGCCGCCTCCCGCCGTCTCCGCGCGGCGGCGCACGTCGGCGTCGGCCTCGCCGCCGCGGTGCTGGTGCTCGAGGGCGTCTCGCTCCGGCACGAACTCACGCAGGCCGAGGAGGCGGCGCGGCGGCTCTCCGAGCGTGTCGCGGCCGTGGAACGGCGGATCGAGATCGACGAGGCCGCGGCGGCGCTGCGGGCCGAGATCGCCGAGGCCCTCGACGCGACGCGCAGCTCCATCGGCGAGATGCCCGACTGGCGCGGCCTGCTCGCCGAGGTGGGCGCCGCGGCCCAGTCCGCGGCGGAGCTGACCGAGGTCTCCGGGCTCACGGAGCGCGGCGTGAACGTGCTCGTCGTCCGCGGCATCGCCGACCCGGCAGGCGCGGAGCAGCCCGACCCGCTCGTCGGGTTCATCGATCGCCTGCGGCAGTCCCCGCTCGTCGCCGACGTCCGCCTGCACGGCAAGCGTTCGGACGCCGCCCGGCTCGGCGGGGCGGAGGAGTTCGAGATCCGGGTGGCGCCCGTCGGGCTTCCGGCGCGCGTCGCCGGCGCGGAGGGCGGGCGATGAGCGTGCGACCGATCGTCCTGCAGGCGACGGCCTCCGCGGCCGTCGCCGGGCTGGCCTGGCACCTCCTGCTGCTGCCGATGCAGACGCGCGCGGCCGACGCCCGCGCCGAGCAGCAGCGCCGCACCGAACTCGTCGCCCGGTACGAGGGCAGCGGCAGCGCGGCCGAATCGGCGGCGCAGCTCGAGACGCTCCGACGCCGCGCGGACGATCTGCGTTCGTTCTGGTCGCGCTCCGGCGACGCCTCGGGCCTGTACGACGCCTTCCGCCAGGCCGCGGTCGGCGCGGGCGTGAGCATCGACCGCATCGAGCCGCGCCGGGGAGGCCTGGCGGCCGCCCGGGGCAAGTCGAACGCCGACATCCGCGTGATCGGCTACTCGCTCGAGATCACCGGCGACTTCGGCGAGATCGCCGCCTTCATGGACACCCTCCACACGGGGCTGGGGATGAGCCGCGTGGAGTCGTTCACCATCGCCCCCCTCCGCGATCCGGCCCGCCCCGACCGCCTCCGCGCGACGATCGCCACGACGCACTTCGCCGTCCACGGGCTCCTCGGGACCACCGCGGACGCGGGCGAGGAAAGGGGCCCCGGATGAACGCGAGCCGCCGCAAGGACATCCTGATCGGCGCCGCCGTCCTGCTCGCGCCCGCCGTCTCCGCCCTGGGGGCCCGGGGGCTCGCCGAGCGTCCCGGTCCGCGGCGAGCCTCCGCGGCCGCCGTGGCCCAGCCGGCCGTCGATGGCTCGGCGGCGAGCGTCGCGGCCGTGGAGCCGAACGAACCGCAGCGCCGGGCTCTCGCCCGCGGCGCCGAACTCCGCGCCGCGCCGATGCCCGCTTCGCCGTTCCTGAAGCCCGAACCCCCGGAGGCACGTCCGGAACGCGCTTCTCCGGCGCGCCCTACCCCGGCGGGCCCGAGCGATCCGGGCGTGCGGCTGACCTCCATCCTCCAGACCGCCGGCGGACCGATCGCGGTGCTGAACGGAGCCCCCCGACGCGTGGGGGATACGGCCGCGCCGGGCTGGACCGTCTCCGAGATCGACCCGCACGCCCGGACCGTCGTCCTCACCCACACGGATGGCGGGCGGATCGTCTGCCGCCTCCCGAGAGGTTGAGCCGGCGGAGTGGAAACGCCGCCCGACCCCGCGGATAATCCGCCCGGCCGGACCACCGGCCGTTTCGGGCGTATAGCTCAGTTGGCTAGAGCGCAGCTGTCACATAGCTGAGGTCAC
>CAYMFP010000125.1:0-1559 GCA_964389385.1 uncultured Phycisphaeraceae bacterium
GTCCCCGGGTTTCCCGGGGGGGGGTCCGGGGGGGGTGCCGGGGGGGGTGGCGGCGGGGGGGGGGGGGGGGCTGGCACGAGTCCGGGACGGGGACGTCCCGGCTCGCTTTGGAGAGCGCGAAGGAGGATGCGTGGGGTGTGGGTGGGGTGGGGTGGGGTCAGGAGAGGAGTTCGCGGACGGGGCGGCGGTTGAGGCGGGCGATGGCGGGGGCGGCGGCGGCGAGGGTGAGGACGAGGACGGTCGCCCAGGCGGCGAGCATGGGGCGGGCGGGGAGGTGGAACTCCATCGCGATGCCGACGATCTCGCGGTAGAGGAGGCGGCCGGTCCAGGCGGCCTGGGCGCCCATGAGCGTGCCGACGGCGATGGCGGTGACAGCGAGGAGGGCGGCCTCGGCGAAGACGAGGCGGGCGAGGAGGGAGCGCCGGGCCCCCACCGCTCGCAGGACGCCGAACTCGAAGCGGCGGGCGTCGATGCCGGCGATGATGAGGTTCGCGACGCCGAAGCAGGCGACGAGGAGGCCGACGACGGCGACGCCGGAGAAGACGAGGAGCAGGCCGCCGACGAAATCGATCAGGCGTTCCTTGATGAGGCGCCCGGAGCCGGCCTCGAGGATGCCGGTGCCGGCGAGTTCGTCGCGGATGGTCTCCAGGGCCTGCTCGTCGGGGACGTGGTTCGGCGAGCCGGGGTCGGCGAGGTCGATCTGGATGAGCTGGATGGCTTCGGAGCCGAACTTCTCGCGGAGGTCTTCGCGGGTGCCGAAGACGGCGTGGAGGGACTGGTCGGTGTAGGTCTCTCCGATGGTGAAGAACTTGCTGGCGATCTCGAGGCCGGGGGAGGTGACGACGCCGGCGATCTCGAACTCGTGGGCCTGGCCGGTGGCGGGGTCGGTGAGGCGGATGGCGTCGCCGGGGCCGAGGCCGTTGGCGTTGCGGAACTCGCGGGCGACGAGGACGGCCCCACCCCGATCGAGCCTGGCGAGGGCGGTCTCGGCGTTGCCTTCGATGAACTCCATGCCGGTCATGGCGAGGAAGGATCGGGGCTCGAAGGCGATGAAGTTGGTGGCGTAGGACTGGATGGCGCGGACGCCGAAGCCGGCCTCGGCGTCGGGGACGAGGGGATAGAGGGAGACGGCGCTGGTGGCGCGGACGAACGGGAGGGCGTCGAGGCGTTCGCGGGCCTCGGGGGTGAGGGCGATGCCCTGGACGAAGGCGTCGGGGAACTCCATCCGGTGGAGCCAGTCTCGGAGGAAGGCGCCGCCGTTGGTCCAGACGGCGATCATGAGCGCGACGCCGGCCATGAGGGCGCCGGCGGTGAAGCCGTGGCGGTAGGGCGTAGCGGCGATGGTGCGGTGGAGGAGCCCGGGGGGGAGGGCGAGCAGGCGGGAGAGGGGCGGGGCGAGGAGGCGGGAGAGGACGACCACGGCGGGGACGCAGAGGAGGAACCAGCCGACGAACATCGCCTCGACGCCGAAGAGGGCGTAGGACCAGAAGGTGAACTGCCCGTCGTCCGTCGCGTTCGCGAGGGCGAGCTGGGCGAGGACGAGGGCGGCGCCGACGCCG
>CAYMFP010000125.1:1569-8628 GCA_964389385.1 uncultured Phycisphaeraceae bacterium
GTTGCGGGTGGCCATGGGGGGGGGGGCGGGGGGGGGCGCCGCCGCGGGGGGCCACTGCTTGGCGGGGGGGGGGGGGGGGGTGGGCCCGCTGGGTGAGGGCGCGGAGGGGGCTGGTGCGTGCGGCGCGCCAGGCGGGGAAGGCGGCGCCGCCGAGGCCGCAGACGAACGCGCCGACGCCGGCGAAGGTGAGGAGCAGCGGCGGGGCCTGGAGCCCGACGGGGGAGTCGGGGCGGAAGAGGGCGAGGGTTGCGGCGGCGATGCCGAGGCCGAGGGGGACACCGAGGGCGGCGCCGAGGGAGCCGACGGCCGCGCCGTAGAGGAGCTGCGTCTCGGCGAGCTGGGCGCGGCGGGCGCCGATGCAGCGGAGGACGGCGAGGTCGCGCTGCTGCTCGGCGAGGCCGGTGTTCATGCCGGTGGTGATGATGAAGGCGGCGGAGAGGAAGGCCATGGTGGCCGTGAGGAAGAAGCCGAGGCGGGAGGAGGCGAGGTTGCGTTCGACGCCGGCGGCGATCCTAGCGGAGACGCGGAGGCTGAGGGGGAGGTCGACGGCCTCGGCGAGTTCCGGCTGGCGCCGGGCGGCGACGGACTCGGCGGCGGCGGGGTCGTGGAGGGAGATCTCGACGGCGGTCGGGGCGGCGGGGACGCCCGCGGCGGCGGCGACGGTCTCGGGGAGGGCGTAGAGGACCGGGCGCCCGCCGAGGGGCGGGGACTCGGCGACGCCGACGACGGTGAGGGGGACGGGCTGCCGGAGGAAACGGACGGCGTGGAGGGTGTCGCCGGGGCGCGGGCCGACGTCGGCGTTCGCGCGGGCGGCCTGCTCGGGGGTGTCGGCCCGGTCGGGCAGGACCGCGGGGCGGCCGAGGTAGGAGACGTCGCCGCGGGCGGCGGCGGCGCCGGCGATGCCGCCCTGGTTCGCTTCCTGGAAGGCGGGCGTGAGGCGTTCGGCGAGGATGGCGCTGACGACGACCTCGCCCTGCGCCCGGGGGAGGCGTCCGGCGATGAGCGGCGGGACGTTGTCGGGCAGGTTGTCGGCCGAGGCGCCGCGGGCGACGGCGTTTGCGGCGAGGGCGACGGCGCCGGGCGCGAAGCCGTCGGCGGCGGGCTGGAGCGTCCGGGTCTCGAAGCGGAGGGAGAGGGCGTTCTCGATGATCGGGACGGCGCGGCGGACCTCCGGCCAGGAGCGGACGATGCCGAGCGCCTCGTCCGGGAGGGGAGCGCCGCGGGAGACGGGGGCGAGGAGGAGGTCGGAGCGGCCGAGCTGGGACTCGAGCTGGATGCGGACGGCGGCGTTGGCCGAGCCCATGGCGCAGGCGACGGCGGCGATGAGGGCGGTCGAGAGGGCGACCGCGGCGACGAGGAGGACGGGGCGGGCGCGGGGGCGCCGCTCAGCCCACAAGCTGCTGATAGCGAGCCGCCACGCCGGACGCATCGAGGCCTCCCGAGTCGAACTGGTCGGTGATGAGCCCGTCGCGGAGGACGAGGATGCGCTCGCAGTGCGCGGCGGCGGCGGGCTCGTGGGTCACCATGACGACGGTGGTTTCCTGCTCGGCGGCGAGTTCTCCGAGGAGCGTCCAGAGCCTGTGGGCGGAGCGGGAGTCGAGGTTGCCGGTGGGCTCGTCGGCGAGGAGGACAGGAGGGTTGAAGAGGAGGGCGCGGGCGATGGCGACGCGCTGCTGCTCGCCTCCCGAGAGGGCCTCGGGACGGTGGCGCTCGCGCTCGGAGAGGCCGAGGCGGGCGAGGAGTTCGCGGGCGCGGGGCCGGAGCCTGCTCTCGGGCTCTCCGGCGAGCATGCCCGGCAGCTCGACGTTCTCGAGCGCGGAGAGGGTGGGGATGAGGTTGAACTGCTGGAAGACGATGCCGATGGAGCGGGCGCGGAAGCGGGTGGCCTCTTTCTCGGCGAGGCGGTCGACGCGGACGCCGGCGACCTCGATCTCGCCGGAGTCGGGCTTGTCGAGGGCGGCGAGCAGGTGCAGGAGGGAGGACTTGCCGGAGCCGGACTGCCCCATGATGGCGAAGAAGCCGGGGCGCTCGATGACGAGATCGAGCCCCCGGAGGGCCTGCACGCGGCGGCCCCCGAGGGGGTAGGTCTTGGTGACTCGGGAACAGCGGATGACGGGGGGCATGTGGGGCGGTGGGGAAGGCTAAGGGCGCGGGCGATTGCGGCGTGACAGCGGCTCGTACATCGCCCGCGACACCCTGAAGCCCGCGCCCGCGACGCGGACGGGGTGGTCTCGCAGGTTCGTGAGCCCGCGATCGTGGGCGAACGCGAGCCGGCCCGCCGCTCCGAGCGGCTGGCACGACGCGCGGCCGATGCGAGCCTGGCGATCGTCCCTGAGAACGTCCTGGATCCGGAGGTCGACCGCCGGACGGATCGCGGCGTCCTTCCACGGCTCCGGCTGGGGATCAAAGACGGAGCGCGAGCGTTCGGAAACGACCGCGGGCGGGGTGAACACGCGCCGGAGCTTCGGGAGGAGCGTCCGGGGCCCCACCCGAATCAGGATGCCCGGCGGAGAACTGTCCGCGACGACCGGGCTCACGCCGCGTCCGACCGATTCGGACGGGGGAGCAGACGCCGAACGTTTCCAAGATCCTGGTCGAGCCCGATGGCCGGGGCTTCGCGGGCGTACCGGGCGAGGCCGCCCTCGACGGCGGATCGGAGGATCTGCTCGGCCTCGGTGGTGGTGGGCGGTTCGATCGCCATGCGGGATGGTATGGGCCCGGCGCGCAGGGGGCAGAGGCGACCGCGGGCGGCCGTCCGGCGGGGGAGGGGAGCGCGTGGCGGCCGGGCCCGGTGCTCAGCCGGCGGGACTGAGGACGTCGACGTCGGTCGGATCGACGATGACGGCGCGGAGGGCGTCGTCGAAGAAGGTGCGGCCGCGGACGCCGACGACCTCGCCGATCTTGTCCTGGAGTTCGACGCCCGGTCCGGGGCGGAGGTAGCCGAGGGTGCGGACGCCCTCCGGCCCGCCGACGGACTGGATGCGGTACATCAGGGGCAGGCGCTCGCCGTCGTAGACGGTGCTGGGGACGAGGCGTCCGACGATGCGGTAGTCCTGCTGGCGGCGGATCTGGTCGACGCGGGCGGAGAGGGCGGCGAGACGCTCGTCTGCCTGGGCGAGGGTCTGCTCGAGGCGGCGGCGGGAGTCGCGGGTCTCGATGCGGAGGTCGATCCAGGCGATGCGCTGGTCGGCGTAGCGCTGCACGCCGGGGTCGTCGGACTGCTCGCGGGCGCGGATGAACTCGGCGCGGAGTTCGTCGAGGGCCTCGTCGAGCTGCTCGGGCGGGAGGCGGCGGGCGGAGGCGAACTCGGCCTCGAGGCCTTCGAGATCGAGGGCCGGGGTTTCCTCCGGGGCGGGCTCGGCCTCCTGAGCGGGAGCCTGCGGGGCGCGGGGCTGGCCCTGCTCGATGGCCGCGGGCTGCCCGGCCGGGGCGGCTTCCGGCCGCTCGGCGGGTTCGACGGCGGGCGGCTGGGTGGGACGATCACCCGGACGCGGGGGACGCGGCGACTCCAAGAGGGAGGTGTCGACGCCGGCGGGGGGCTGCTGGGCCGGCGGGCGCGCGGCCGGCTCGCCCTGCGACGGAGCGGAGGGGCTCGCGGCGTCCGGCTCGGCGGAGCCCGCGCGGGCGGGGTCGATCCTGGCGAGGTAGGCCGCGATCTCGGGCTCGGTCGCGTCGCGGAGCTGGGCGAGGCGGACGTACCCGTAGGCGGGGCGTCCGGCCTCCTCGGCGCTCGGCGGGAGGACGCGGTAGCCGATGACGTCGCCCCGCTCGTTGAAGAGGGTCTCGCGGAGGCGGAGGACGGTGCCGGCGGGGAGGGGCTCCTCGTAGACGAGGGCCCAGCTTCCGCCGATGCCGATGTGCATGTTCGCGGCGCGGAGGCGGTCGTCGACGGTGAGGCGGACGAGGGTTTCGCCGGCGGGCTCGGCGACGGCCGCGGGAACGAAGGCGGTCTGAGTGGGCGGGTAGACGACGCGCGCCCAGCGGTCGGACTGGGCGTCGATGCGGACGAGGTCGCCCTCTTCGAGTTCGTCGATCTTGTAGAAGCGGTCCATGTCGCCGGCGCGGAGGGCGGCGCCGTCCTGGGTGACGACGGCCCAGCGGGGCTCGAGTTCGCGCATGCCGGTGGCGCCCTGGGCGAGGGCGGGGGCGACGCAGACGATGGCCGGTGCGGCGGCGAGGAGCGACAGAAGCGTGGGGCGCATGAGAGCCTCCCGTGGTGGGGTCCGCCGTCTGGGCGGCGTGGGGGCATCCGTCCCCCGGAGAGGGCGGAGCCCGGTGCATTGTTCGGGCATCGGGGGGACGAAGCTACAGGAACGGGAGCGCAGAGCGTGCGCGGGGGGTTGTGCCGGGTTCTGCGGGCGGGGCTTTGACCGCTTCCGGGCGGGAGGTCTACCGTCGCGGTCACGATGTTGAACATGTTGACGATCTCGGGGTCGCGTGCCCGGTCTTGGCGTCTCGGCGGGGGCGTGTCGGCGGCGTTGGGCCTGGCGCTGGCGGCGGGGGCGTGCGCGCCCGGCCCGATCGAGCGGGACTCGGACGCGCTGCTGCGCTCGTCGCTGATCGAGAGCGTGCGGCGGGAGGTCCGCGAGGCGGAGGAGCACCCGGAGCCGCGCGCGGTGGAGCGGGAGGACCGGCTGGCCGAACTGGAGATCGAGGAGCGGTTCCTGGAGGAGATCCGCCAGGAGTACGACCCGCGGGCGTACCTGGAGGAGCTTGCGAAGGGCGCTCCCGACGGGTTCGAGGTCGATCCGGTCGAGACGCTGCTGAACGAGGACCTGTTCGGGCGGGACCAGCGCGTGGCGGCGCTGGACCTCGGGCAGGCGATCCGGACGGGGGTGGAGCGGAACCTGAACGTGCAGGTGGCGCGGCTGGCGCCGGCGATCCAGGAGGCGCAGGTCGTCGCGGCGGAGGCGGCGTTCGACTGGGCGGTCTTCGGTACGGTGCAGTGGGAGGACCAGGACGGGCCGCAGCTGCTGGGCGGGACCGTGTTCACGCAGTCGCAGCAGGGCGTGACCGGGAACGTGGGCCTGGAGCGGACGCTGGAGACGGGGGGTCTGCTGACGGTGCAGCAGCTCTACCGGTACCAGGACGACCGGGGGAGCGGCGGGTTCGACGGGCTGGGCGGCGGGGGGAGCGACCCGGCGACGCACACGTTCGAGTACCGGCTGAACCTGCGGCAGCCGCTGCTGGCGGGGGCGGGGACGAGCGTGAACCGTTCGGAGATCTACCTGGCGCAGAACGCCGAGCGGCGGGCGGTCTCGGCGCTGCGGCGCTCGCTGATCGACACGGCGACGGAGATCGAGCAGGCGTACTGGGACCTGGTGGTCGCGAAGTGGCGGCTGATCATCCAGGCGAAGCTGCTGCAGCGCGGGATCGAGGTGCGGGACGAGGTGCGGATCCGGCGGATCCAGGACGCTCGGTCGGCGCAGGTGGCCGACGCGGTGGCGCGGGTGGAGCGGCGCCGGGCGGAGCTGCTGCGGGCGCAGACGGAGTTGCGGCGGCAGAGCGACCGGCTGAAGGCGCTGATCAACGACCCGGCGCTGCCGGTGGGCGGGGAGACGCTGATCCTGCCGACGGACGCGGCGCTGGACGAGCCGATCTCGTTCAGCCTGCTGGACGCGGTGTCGACGGCGATGGCGAACCGCCCGGACCTGGAGCAGGCGGTGCTGGCGATCGACGACGCGTCGATCCGGCAGATGGTGGCGCGGAACCTCCGGCTGCCGACGCTGGACCTGATCACGCAGCTGAACCTGGTCTCGCTCGACACGGACGCGGGGGACGCGTACGAGGGGCTGGCGGACGGGGAGTTCATCGACGGGTTCATCTTCGGGGTCGACTTCCGGCAGGAGCTGGGCAACCGGGCGGCGAACGCGAACTACCGGCGGTCGCGGCTGGAGCGGATGCAGTCGGTGATCGAGTTCCGGCTGGCGGCGCAGCAGGCGGTGCTGGAGGTCAAGAACGCGCTGCGGGAAGTGGAGCTGAACTACCGGCTGATCGAGCAGGCCCGGATCAGCCGGATCGCGCAGGCGGAGGCGCTGCGGACGCTGGTGGCCGAGAAGCTGCTGACGCCGGGCGGGTACACCGTCGAGCGGCTGAACCTGCAGCTCAACCAGCAGGAGCAGCTGGCGCAGGCGGAGCTGGAGGAGATCCGGGCTGTGGTGACGTACAACGCGTCGATCGCGCAGCTCTACCGGGCGACGGGGACGACGCTGGAGCGGAACCGGATCGACTTCATCGTGCCGGACGCGAACCAGATCCTGCCGGGGGAGCGGGCGCTGGATTACGTGGTGCCGGGGGGGGCGGGGGAGGAGGGGGAGAGCGGGAGCCGGGAACCGGGAACCGGGAACCGGGATTCGGGATTCGGCAATCGGAAGGACAGGCTCCGTCGGTGTTCCATTACCCTCTCCGGCTGCCGGTTGCCGCATCCCGGTTGCCGAATGCCGCATCCCGGTTGCCGGTTGCCGCATCCCGGTTGCCGAACCCCGAATGCCGAATGCCGCCCTAAGGAATTCCTGTGCCTGAACGTTCGGCCATCGAGGAGGCGGCGCGGCGGCTGCGGGCCGGGGGGCTGGTCGCGTTCCCGACGGAGACGGTCTACGGGCTGGGGGCGGATGCGTTGAACGCCGAGGCCGTGCGGCGGGTGTTCCTGGCGAAGGGGCGTCCGAGCCACAACCCGCTGATCGTGCACGTGGACGGCGAGGCGATGGCCCGGCGGGTGGTGTCGGCCTGGCCGGAGGAGGCGCGGCGGCTGGCGGAGGCGTTCTGGCCGGGGCCGCTGACGATCGTGCTGCCGAAGGCGGAGGGGGTGCCGGCGGAGGTGACGGCCGGGGGGGCGACGGTGGCGGTGCGCCGCCCGGACCACCCGGTGGCCGAGGCGCTGATCCGGGCGTTCGGGGGGCCGATCGTGGGCCCGAGCGCGAACCGGAGCGGGCACGTCTCCCCCACTGCTTCTGCGCACGTGCGGATGGAGTTTCCGGAGTCCGAGGGAGAGCTGGGGGTTCTGGTGCTGGAGGGTGGGCCGTGCCGGGTGGGGCTGGAGAGCACGGTGGTGAAGGTGGA
>CAYMFP010000126.1:0-8601 GCA_964389385.1 uncultured Phycisphaeraceae bacterium
CTACTTCACCCCACCACTTCACCCCACTCCCCCGGCCAACCCCTCCGCCCTCAGCGCCGCGTCTCGACCGTGATCGCCCGCATCGCCTCCTCCGGGTCGTCCGTCAGCGTGATGCGGGAGACGTCCACCGGGTCGATCGTCCCGTTCGCGACCATCGTCCCCTCGAGGAAGCCGATCAGCCCGCCCCAGTAGTCGGTCCCCATGAGCACGAGCGGGAAGCCGTCGATCTTCGCGGTCTGGATCAGCACCGCCGTCTCGAACACCTCGTCCAGCGTCCCCAGCCCCCCGGGGAGCACCAGGAACGCGTCGGAGTACCGGACCAGCATCACCTTGCGGATGAAGAAGTACCGGAACTCCAGGTAGTCGTCCAGGTACGGGTTCGGGCGCTGCTCCATCGGCAGGCGGATGTTGCACCCCAGCGACCGCCCGCCGCCGAGCTTCGCCCCCCGGTTCGCCGCCTCCATCACCCCCGGCCCGCCCCCCGTCATCACCGCGTACCCCGCCTCGGCCAGGCGCCGCCCCATCTCCACCCCCAGCATGTACGCCGGGTGCTCCTGGCTGAACCGCGCCGAACCGAAGACCGTCACGCACCGCCCCAGCCGGCGGAACCGCCGGAACCCCCGGTACGCCTCGGCGAAGATCCGCGCCGACCGCGCCAGGTCGCTCCACATCGACCGGTCGCGCCCCTCCAGCGTCCGGCGGTCGGCCGCCTGCAGGCGATCGCCCGGGATCGCCACCGGCGTCCGGTTCTCGGTCGGTTCTGTGACCTGCGGCATCGTCGGAGCCTCACCCGCCGTTCGGGGCGCCGCCCGGCGCCGCCGGGATCACGCGGACATCAGGTCGACGAGCACGCCGAGCCCGCGCTCGAGCTGCTCCATGCTCGCCGCGTAGCTCAGCCGCACGTGCGTGTCCCGCGCGCTGAACACCCCGCCCGGGATCACCAGCAGCGAACGCTCCAGGCACCGCTCGACGAACTGCGTCGCCGGCCCCAGACGCTCCGGCACCCGCGCGAAGGCGTAGAACGCCCCGCCCGGCTGCGGCAGCTCCGTCACCGCCGAGAGCCGCTCCACCACCAGGTCCCGCCGCCGGCGGTACTCCTCCACCTGCGGCGCGATGTCGACGTCGAAGCACGCCATCGCCCCCGCCTGCAGCGGCGTCGGGGCGCACACGTACGTGTACTGCTGCAGCTTCGCCATCTCCGCGATCAGCCGCCGCGGGCCCGCCGCGTACCCCAGCCGCCACCCCGTCACCCCGTACGTCTTCCCGAACCCACGGATGAGCAGCACGTCCTCCGCCGCCCCCGGCAGACGCGCCGGGCTCGGGCACCGCTTCAGCGACGCGTCGCCCGCCGCCGGCTCCGTCGCGTGCTCCGGGTAGCAGAACTCGTCGTAGATCTCGTCCGAGATCAGCAGCACGTTCTTCCGCCGGCACAGGTCCAGCAGGTCCCGGCACTCCTCCGGCGTGTTCACCGTCCCGCACGGGTTGCTCGGGCTGTTCAGCAGCACGAGCCGCGTCCGCTCCGTGATCAGCGGCTCGACCCGCTCGGCCGTCATCCGGAAGTCCGGGTACGTGTCGCACCGCACCGCGCGCCCCCCGCACAGCGTCGCGAGGTGCGGGTACATCAGGAAGTACGGGTCCGGGATGATCGCCTCGTCCCCCGGCCCGAGCAGGCAGAGGAACGCCAGCACCAGCGCCCCCGACGTCCCGCTCGTCACGAGCGCGTCGGCCGCACGGTCGGCGACGTCCGGCGACGTCTCCCACCCCAGGTCCGTCCGCAGCCACTCCGCGATCCGCCCGCGCAGCGCCGGCGTCCCCGCCGTCAGCGAGTACCCGTTCCGCCCGCCCTCGATCGCCTCGACCGCGGCGCGCCGCACCGGCTCGGGCACCGGAAAGTCCGGCTGCCCGATCGACAGGTTGATCGGGTCCGGAAGGCGGGCGCCCAGCTCGAAGATGCGGCGGATGCCCGACGCGTCGATGCGCCGGGCACGCTCCGTGATCAGGCGGTCGATGTCCATCCGAGAGTGCCGGCGCCCGGGCCCCGGAGGGCTCAGACTTCCTTCGCGCTCGTCTTCGGCAGACCCAGCGCCGAGTCCTTCTTCGGATCCAGGCGCTTCTCGTTCTTCAGGCGCTCGATCCGCTCGGCCCGGGTGAGCACGGAGCGGACACCCTCGAGGGCGCCCTTGGTCTTCAGCGAACGGTCGAGGCTCATGGCGGGCTCCGTGAAACGTCGTGGTCCGGCGGCGCCGGCGTGCGCGGTCCGTGCCCGGCGCGGTCAGTACCGCTCCCACCGGGTCTGCGAGAAGTCGGAGATGGCCGTCTCGCGACGCAGCTCCGCGCCCACCCGGCGGTAGCGCTGCTCAAGCTCGCGTCGCTCCGATTCCATCGCCCGGTACCGCTCGCTCGGCACCGCCAGCTCCAGCGCATACAGCCGGTAGCGGGGCGAAGTATTCGACCGACCGCCCCCCGAATCAACGCGCACCGCCACCGCCCGCATCCCCCGCTCCGACAGGAACGCCAACGCCCGACGAGCGTCCTCCGGCGGCACCGTCGCCAAACCCAGGTAGTTGTTCCCCGGACGCCGGGGGTCCGCCACCGGCCCGTCGGCCATGAACGCCGCGGCCAGCGCCCCGCCTCCCGTCCCGGCCCCCCCGCTCCCCGACCGCCCCGGGGCCGCCTCCGCACCGCTCCCGCTTGCCCCCGTCCCTCCCGCCGGCGACGCCTCCCCGGCCAGCGCCCCGTCCTCCAGCGGTTCCGTCAGCCGGTACTCCGGCCGCGCGTACGGGTAGTCCTTGTAGAACTGCGCCTGCGCCGCCGCGATCCCGCTCCCCTCCCCGCGCTGGAACCCGAACGAGTACCCCAGCAGCCCGCTCACCAGGCACAGCGCCAGCACCAGGAACACCGTCATGTACACCGTCGCCAGCGGCACCGTCACCCGCGGCACCGCCCCCTCGTCCGGGATCGGCTCCGTGACCGGCGATTCCGCCCGCTCCGGCTCCGCCGGCACGGCCTCCACCGCCCGCCCGCGCCGAGCGTCCCGGCGCAGAACTTCGAACAGCGGCGTCTGACGTCCCTGCGACATGCGGCTCCCACGAGTGCGTTTCGGCCGCACAGTGTAGTTGGCGCCCGCTCGCTCGGCCGGCGCACGCCGCCCGATCCCCCGCGCCGGGCGGATGTTCAGCCCACCTCCCCCACTCCACCCCGCCCCCCATCCTCACACGATCGGGCGTCCCGCCGCCGTCGAACACGAGATCCAAAGCCCGCAGACGAGCGTCCGGGCCGAATCGGGCCGCCGACGCCACACCCGACACCGCCCGCCGTTCCGCGTTCCGCCGCCGCGCCGCGGCGATCTGCACCCCGAACCGTGGCCCCGCCCGCCCGAAAGGCCCGCCGCCCCGTATAGTCCTCGCCCATGGCCATCCGCGACGATGAGGTCATCCAGATCGCCCGCACCCCCATGAACCGCGCGGAGCAGCTCTACCTGCCCGAGGTGTTCCGGGGGTTCGGCACCACGCTCCGCCACTTCTTCACCTCGTTCGGCCACGGGAGGACGAGCCGCACGCTCCAGTACCCGGAGCAACGCAAGGAACACTACCCGCCGGAACAGGGCGGACTGAACGTCTCCAACTACCGCGGCGTCCACCGGCTCAACCGGGACGAGAACGGGCGCGTCAAGTGCGTCGCCTGCATGATGTGCCCGACCATCTGCCCGGCGAACTGCATCCACATCGTCGCCGAGGAGTCCCCCTGGGACGACCGCGAGAAGTACCCCAAGAAGTTCGAGATCGACGAACTCCGCTGCATCTTCTGCGGGATGTGCGAAGAGGCCTGCCCCGTCGACGCGATCGAACTCACCTACGAGTACGACATCGTCGGCCTCTCCCGGCAGGAGATGATCTTCGACAAGCAGAAGCTGCTCAGCGTCTACGACGTCACCATCGACCGCAAGCCGATGTGACCGGCGGCGCCGACTCCGCCGATCATCCCACCACAACAAGGCATGCCCAGCCATCGGACGAGGCTCCGTCGGCCGACGCGCCTGTGTTTGGGCTCGCCATCGACCCGAGCGCGGAAGCCTCGTATATCGGACCTGCGGACCCCGCCGAGATGAGGTATGTTGGGCTTCGCCTCACCGGATCCGGGTCCGCCAGATCCGTGCTCCAGGGGCATGCTTGGGCACCGGATCACCGAAAAAAAGCGTCTGGAGCCCCTCAGACCTTGACAGATGGGGAGTTGCGCGGCATGGTTTGGGTCGATGGGGCCCGTAACGGGCACGCGCCATGCGGGATCCCCACTTCGCCGCTTCATTGGAGAGAGTGATGATCCGTGTTCTTCCGACTCTCGGCGTGCTTGCGGTCGCTGCCGGCACCTCGACCGCCCAGATCGTGGGCGACTTCGATTTCTCGAATCTCTCGGCCGAGTTCCAGTCCACCTCCCCCAACGGGGGCGTGATGGAGATCGTCGCCGACGGCGATTCGAGCGGCTCGGTGACGAGCCTCTTCGGCGGCACCGACTACGCCGTGTTCGCCGAGGGCTTCGCGGTGACCTTCGGTCCCGCGAACTTCTCCGCCACGCTCGACATCACCCTGGACACCCCCACCACCGCGACGGCGACCGGGTCGTTCACCGTCACGGACATCAACGGGAACACCCTCAGCGGGCAGATCAGCGGCGAGTGGCTCCTCTTCGGGAGCGCCGCCTTCTTCACCGCTGACCTCAGCGGGGTGAGCTACTCGAACCCCGGCGGAACCTTCGACGGCGGCGCCGACGCCCTCGTCGCCCCCGGCGGGACGTTCATCGGCGCCCTCCAGTTCATCTCGATCGACAGCATCTTCACCAGCACCTTCTTCACCAGCAGCTTCCAGAACGCCGTCGTCACGGCCCAGGCCCAGTTCATCCCGTCGCCGGGCGGCTTCGCCCTGGCGGCCGCCGGCCTGGCCGTCGCCGCCCGTCGCCGCCGCTAACCCGGCTGACGTCCGACCATCACTCTTCGCCCCGGCCCGCCACCACGCGGGCCGGAGTTCTTTTTGGACCCGGCGATCCTCGCCCCGGCTCACCCCGTTTCCCGCTCGGAACGGCCCGTTCGAGCCCAAGGCGCACGGTTCCGCAGCCCTCGCGGATCCCCGTCGGAGCCGGCCGCCGCTCGCAGGCCCCCACCGCCGCACCTCGCAGACGCCCCGGAGCAGATCCCCGGACGCCCGCCGTCTCGGGCGGTCATCTCCCGCTAACTTCCCTCATGCCCCGCTCGCTGGAGGGCGCCAGAAGGCGGACTCGCCCCATCGGCGGCCCATCGGCACGGAAAACCTGCCGGCCCAACCGGACCCCAGCTCTCCCTCACGGCCGCGCCGCAGGCGGCTCCGGCGCCTCGTCTGCCCCTTCACCGGCAAGCTTTGCCCGTGCGGACCCGGGAAGTCTGCCTGATTATCGGGCATTGCGGGGGGCGTCGCGGACCGGCTTCTGACCCCTCACCGCCCCGGCTGTGGGGGAAGGCGCCGGGCATGAGGTCGTGAAAATGCACCTGGGAGCACCGTAAGGGTTGACAGGACGAGCATTTCGGGGCATTGTTCATCTGCCGAGCCGCGGGCATGCGCCCGCTCGGTTGACGCAGCCTTCGTTCACCGGAGAGAGTGATGAGCCGGATTCTTCCCGCGCTTGCCTTGACTGTGGCTTCCGCCGGGGCGGCCAGCGCCCAGACATTCCTTGAGTTCAACTACTCGAATCTCGCCGGAGCGTATGACGCGACCGCGCAGGAGTTGATCCTGTCGGCCGACGTCAACTCCGCGGGCTTCTTCATCGCCCAGACCCTGTTCGAGACGAACACGGCCTTCTTCGAGGAGAACTTCGTCTCCGGCGCGAACCCCGCCAACTTCTCGGCGACGTTCTCGATCTCGAACATCGGCGCCTCCACCGCCGATGCCTCGGGGACGCTGCTGATCACGGACGCCGACGGCGATACGTTCGAGGCCGTCTTCAACGGCGTCTGGACGCTCCGCTCCACCGGCATCTTCTTCAACGGCAATGTCACCACCGCGGGATTCACCGCGGGCGGCAACGGTGTCTTTGAGGGCACCGACAGCGGCTCCTTCGCCCTCCCGGGCGGCACCTTCAACGGCGGCACCCAGGAGTTCGCCATCGGCCTCGGCTTCGGCCAGAACTTCTTCGCCAGCGACTTCCAGGCGGTCTTCACCGCCCAGGGCCAGCTCATCCCGACGCCCGCGACCCTCGCGCTCGCCGGTGTCGGCGGCCTCGTCGCGGCCCGCCGCCGTCGCTGATCGAGGAAACCCCCATCACCGATCCACCCCGAAGACCCGCCGCACGGCGGGTCTTCTTCTTTTTCCGCATCGTCCGCCCCCCCCCACCCCCCCTCCCCACCGTCGCGCACCGCCCCTCACGCCACGCGACGCCCCGCCCCTCGGGCTGGCCGCTCCCCTTACCCCTCCCCCCCTTCCACGGCCCGCCCGTCTTACGGCGCCGCCAGCCTCCGGCACTCCTCCGCGAACGCCTCGGCCGCGGCCCGGACCGCCTCCTCCCACGCCGCGCCCGCCGGGGCCTCCGGGTAGATCACCGACCGCCCGGCCGTCACCAGCACGCCCATCGCCCCCGCACGTTCCCGCCCGCCCGAACGCCGCAGCCCCGCGAGGTCCTCGACCCGCCCCCCCTGCGCCCCCACGCCCGGCACCAGCACCGGCGCGTCGGGCAGCAGCGACCGCAGCCGCTCCAGCTCCGCCCCGGCCTTCGTCGCCCCGATCACCGCCCCGACGCCGCTCAGCCCCGACGCTCCCCGCAGGCCCGCGCCGAGGTCGCGGACCATCTCGGCCATCGCCTCGGCCACCGTCCGCCCGTCCTCGAGCCGCACCCCCTGCACCCCGTCGCTGTCCGGGTTGCTCGTCCGGACCAGGACGAAAACCCCCAGCCGCCGGTCGAGGAACGGCTGGATGCCGCTCGGCCCGAGATACCCGTTCACCGTGACCGCGTGGGCGCCCATCTGGGACACCCCGGCCGCGTAGTGCCCGCTGCTGATCCCGATGTCCCCCCGCTTGGCATCCAGCAGCACCACCAGCCCCGCGTCCCGGGCGGCCTCCACGACCCGCTCCAGCGCCGCGTACCCCGCGGCCCCGTACCGCTCGAAGCACGCCGCCTGCGGCTTCACGACCGGCACGACGCCACGGACCGCACGGATCACGCCCAGGCAGAACGCCTCGATCGACTCCACCGGGCGTCCCGTGGCCACCGCGTCGGGCAGACGCTCGTACACCGGGTCCAGCCCGACGCACGCCGGCGTGCCGAGGCGATCGATCTCGCGGGCGAGGAGATCGCCGAAGTGCACCGCTTCGGGCTGCGGGGCGGCGTCCGTCACGGGCTGGCTCTCGGGCATCGCGGCTCCAAAGGGGGGAGGCGATGGTAGAAGGAATGCGGGCGGCGCGGGGCCTCGCGGGCGGCCGGCGGGCGGAGGAGCGAGCAAAACGAACGGCGGGCCGAGGTGCTCGGCCCGCCGGGTCTCGATCTGGGATTGGGGGAGGTCAGCGGCGGCGGCGGGCGGCGATCAGCCCGGAGGCGCCGAGCAACCCGAGGGCGCCGGGCGTCGGGACGACGGGGTTGATCGCGAAGACGGCCTTGTACTGGAAGCTCTCGTCATGGTCGCCGACGAAGCCGCCGTCCCCGTACCCGGTGACGCCGAACGTCCAGGTGCCGGACTGTGTGACGAAGAAGGCGTAGCTCGGCATCAGGCCGGGCCCGTTGTCGTCGTCGGCGGCGAAGAGGACGCCGCCGGGCCCGAAGATGCCGAGGTAGCCGTCGCTCCCGCCCGGGGTGAGTTCGAAGACGGAGAAGGCCACGAAGTCGCCGGCCGAGAGGTTGAAGGAGAAGAAGTCGACGTCGCCCGCGGAGACCGCGCCGTCGATGGCGACCGCCCCGGTGGGGTAGAGCGCCTGGGAGATGAAATCGGCGGTGGCGAGCGAGTTGTTGGGCTCGGACTCGGTGAAGGGGACGACCTGGGCCGAAGCCGCGGCGCCGGCCGCGAGCACGATCACCATCGGGAATGCGCGCATCTTCTCTCCCTCTTCGCCGGTCCGGCGAGTGGAACGCCTTTAGAATGGCACAACCGGCAAGACCCGTCAACTCGTGGCGGGGAAAACCCCGGGGTGATCCGGGCGAACGTCCGAGAACCTGATCGTGCACCCGAATCAGCCTCTCCATCTGGATCTGAAGAAGGACCGCGGCCTGACGGTCCAGTGGTCCGATGGCACCGGCTCGTACTACCCGATCGCCTACCTGCGGCGGTTCAGCCCCTCGGCCGACATGGTGGAGCTGCGCAAGCAGATGGCGAGCAACCCGCTCACGGTGCTCCCGGCGTCGGCGGCCCGCTCGTCGGGGCAGCCGCTCACGGTCACGTCGGCGGAGCTGGTGGGGAACTACGCGATCCGGATCGAGTTCTCCGACGGGCACCGCTCGGCGATCTACTCGTGGGACTACCTGCGCGAGATCGACCCGGCGCGCCAGCAGCCCGGGACCGACCCGACGCCGCGGAGCGACACCGCCGGCGGACACGCCAATCCCCTCGGACTCCCGCCCGAGCGCCGCTCCCCCCCACCCCCCTCCCCACCC
>CAYMFP010000127.1:0-8555 GCA_964389385.1 uncultured Phycisphaeraceae bacterium
CCATGGCATGGAAGAGGTCGTGAGTTCGAGTCTCATCGCCTCCACTTGAACGAGCAGCCGCCCGGGACCAACCCGGGCGGTTGTGTTTTTGGCGGTGGGCGGTGGGGGGGTGGAGGCTCGGAATCCGGAGGGGCGCGGCTTGGGGGCGGCACCGTTCGACCTACGGTTCCGGCCCGGACGAGCGCAGCCCGCTCATCCCGCCGCTCGGGCACGGAATGGATCCATGCGTGACGCGTCCTGTGAAGGCTCCGGCTCGGCCGGGGCGGGCGATCCGGCCCCGGACGGGTGGTTGCGGCGGCGTCTCGCGCCGCTCGCCCGCCTGCCGAAGCCGCTGCGGCGTGTCTGCATCCTCCTGCTGGGGCTGGGGGTTATCGGGCTCGGCGTGGTGATCTCGCCGCTGCCGGGGCCGGGGCTCTCGGTGCTGGGCCCGCTCGGGCTGGCGGTGCTCGCGACGGAGTTCGTCTGGGCGCGGCGGCTGGGCGAGCGCGTGCTCCACGGGGCGGCCCCGCTGCGGGCGCGGGCGGACGTCATCGCGGGGCGGACGCCGCTGTGGGCGGCGCCGGCCGTGCTGGCGGTGCACTGGGGCGGCGTGGCGTGGATTTCGGTCGTGGCGCCGGTGCATCCGGCGCTGGTCTGGCTCGCGGGTTCCCTGCTCGCGGTGCCGTTGTTCTACTGGGCGGGGATGGTGATCGTCGCGTGGCGTCGCCGCCGTGCGGGCGCGGCGTCCACGCGGGCGGTCCGCGGTCTGAGCATCCCCGTCTGTCCGCCGGCGGCCGACGCCTGAGCAGGAGACCCGCGTGCTGATTCACTGGCTCATCCTCATCGGAGCGCTGGTCGTGCTCACGGCCGGCGCCGAGGCCCTCGTCCGCGGCGCCTCCGCCGCCGCCCTGCGTCTCGGCGTCTCTCCGCTGTTCGTCGGCCTGACGGTCGTGGGCTTCGGGACGTCGAGCCCGGAGCTGGCGGCGAGCGTGGCCGCGACGCTGCGGGGACAGCTCGGGATCTCGGTCGGCAACGTCGTCGGCTCGAACATCTTCAATGTGGCGGTGATCCTGGGGGCGACGGCGGTGGTGAGCCCGATCGTGCTGGGGATCGACGCGGTCCGCAGGGACCTGCGGATCATGATCGCGGCCGTGGTGGTCCCCTTCGCGGCGGCCTTCCTGGGGCACGAGGTCCCGCAGTGGCTCGGCGGGCTCATGGTGCTGGGGCTCGTCGCGTTTCTCTGGTCGGCGTACGCGGCGGGGCGCCGGGCGGGGGCGGAGGAGAAGGCCCGCGCGGCCGCGGAACTCGAGGCCAGCCTCGGCGTGCACGCCCCGGGGGAGGGGGGGGCCGCCCCCGCCGCCAAGCCTCCGCTGGGCGAGCGGTGGTGGTTCTGCGCGGTGCTGGTGCTGGGTGGGCTGGGGGCCCTGATCGGCGGGGCGCACTACTTCGTGCTCTCGGCGGTGGAGATCGCCCGGGGGTTCGGCATCTCGGAGCTGGTGATCGGGCTGACGATCGTCGCCGCGGGGACCTCGATGCCGGAGTTGGTGACGAGCATCGTCGCGGCGATCCGCCGGAGCCCGGACATCGCCGTCGGCAACATCATCGGGTCCAACATCTTCAACATCCTGGGGATCCTGGGCGTGGCGGCGGTCATCCGCCCGCAGACGGTCTCGTCGCAGGTGCTCGTGCTCGACCTGCCGGTGATGCTCGCGGCGTGCCTGGCGCTCGGGCCGCTGCTCAAGAGCGGGGGGCGGATCTCCCGCATCGAGGGGGCCTGCCTCCTGGCCGCGTACGGCGTCTACCTCGGGGTGCTGCTCGTGTTCGTCCCCCGCTGGTTCGGCTGAGGCCGGTGCTCGCGAGCGGCGGTGGTCGGGCCGGGGTGGGCGGCCAACCATTCCCGCCCCGACCCGCCGGGCGGCCCGACGCGCGGCCGCCGCGGGCTCGGCGTTCCCAGGGAGGCATCCATGGCTCAGGAAATCAAGCTCGAGAACGGCGAGGTCCGGCGCAAGGTCAAGTGGGCGACCCGCAAGCGCAAGGGCGCCAGCCGCAAGTGGAAGACGAAGTGGGTGATCGTCCGCCAGGCGCCGGCCGCGAAGTGACGGCCGCGATCGGGGCGTGATCTTCGCCCGCCCCGCGTCCGGACGGGCGGAAGCCCGGCCGCGGCTTTGCAGCGCCCGGTCCGTTCGGCCGCCGGCGTCGTCTCCGAGCCGTGTTTCCAGTTTCTTTGAGCGGGCGGCCCGGGTGGACGCCGCAAGATCGGCCGCGCGGGTTTTCGCGCGGCGGATGGTTGGTTTGCGCCTTGGCGGGGGCGTCAGCGCCGGCGGCGGGCGGCGCAGAGCAGCCCCGCGGCCGCGAGGGCCCCGGTCGGCGCCGCCGGGACGACGACGAACGCGAGCCCGTACGAGACGGGCGTCGGGCCGGTCTGCTGGATGTACATGGTGTAGATGCCCGGGCCGAGCGGCGGGACGAAGCCGCTGCCGGCCCCGCCGGTGTTCTCGCCGGCGCCGAGCCCGGGGAGCAGGTCCGTCCCGAGGGCCACCTCCAGCGCGCCGAAGTGCAGGGAGCCGAGGTAGGCGTCCTGGTCCCCGCCGAAGAGTTCGCCCGCGTTGAACGGGAATGACGGACCGGCGGCGATCGCCATGAAGAGCACGGGGTCCGAGCCCTGGTACGCGGTGGCGAAGAGCCCGGTCAGGGCGGTCCCGGCGGCGATTTCGAACGTGAAGACGTCCACGTCGCCCGCGGCGATGGCGTCGACGACGGTGCCGGAGACGGTGTGGACGCCGACCCCGAACACGCCGAGATCGGTCGGGTTCAGGTTGTTCGTGGACAGCGGGCCGTGGACGGCCTCGTCGTAGACCACCTGTCCGGCGGCCGGGGCGGCGCACAGGGCGAGCGCCAGAAGTCCTCGGATCGACATTGGGTTCTCTCCTCTTGCCTGGGGTCGCGGGCGCGCGCCCGCGATCCCCGCCAAGAGTACTCCGGATCCGGGCGTGCGCCAGCCCTTTTTGCGAGCGGGGCGGGCGATGTGTTCGGAAGACCGGCTCCGGACGGCGGCCCGGGGTGGAAGAGGGACGGGCCGGGCCGAGGTGGGATGGGGGTGGGGGGATGGGGTGGGGTGGGGGCCGCACGGGCTTCGGACCCCTACCATCCTCTTCCCGCGAGCAGAGCCCCCGCCACGGAAGCCAGCCGATGCCGTACACGCTCCATCCCGACGAAGGCCTGACGGTCGACGCCGACCGCATCGACTACCTCCGCGACCACCCGGACACGGGCGATCGGTGGGTGCTCAACTTCGGCCCGCAGCACCCGGCGACGCACACGACGCTGCGGCTGGTGCTGGAGATGGACGGGGAGCGGATCGCGCGGTGCACGCCGCACCTGGGGTACCTGCACTCGGGGTTCGAGAAGCTGGGCGAGTACCTGGATTACAACCAGTACGTCACGATCGCCAGCCGCAAGAGCTATCTGTCCCCGATCGGGAACGACATCGCCTGGCACACGGCGGTGGAGCACCTGTTCGGGATCGATCTGACGCCGCGGTGCAAGGTGCTGCGGACGATCATGGCGGAGATCGCGCGGATCCAGGACCACCTGCTGTGCCTGGGGGCGGCGGCGCTGGACCTCGGGGCGTTCACGGGCTTCCTGTACGGGTTCAACCCGCGCGAGAAGGTCTACGACATCTGCGACTTCATCTGCGGGCAGCGGTTCCACCCGGACTGGACGCGTGTCGGCGGGCTGATGCAGGACCTCCCGGACGAGGAGGTCTTCAAGCGGATGGTGAAGAACTTCATCCACGACGACCTGTCGGTGGCGCTCAAGGACATCGACACGCTGCTGAGCCGCAACCGCATCTTCATCGACCGGACGCAGGGCGTGGGCACGATGACCAGGGAGCAGGCGATCGCGTGGGCGGCGAGCGGCCCGGTCGCCCGCGGCTCCGGCGTGCGGCGCGACGTGCGCAAGGACGAGCCGTACCTCTGCTACGCGGACAACTGGGACGGGCAGGGGGCCGAGGCGGTGAAGTTCTCGGTGCCGCTCGGCACGACCGGCGACGTGTACGACCGCTTCCAGGTGCGCCTGGAGGAGTGCAAGCAGTCGATCAAGATCATCGAGCAGCTCATCGACAACATCCCGGGCGGCCCGGTGGACGTGTTCGCCGACTCGAAGGTGGTCAAGCCGAAGAAGGCGGACGTGTACGGGTCGATCGAGGGGCTGATCCAGCACTTCGAGATCATCATGAGCAACCGGGGGTGGACGCCGCCGGTGGCGGAGGTGTACCGGGGGATCGAGATCGCCAACGGCGAACTCGGGTACTACCTCGTTTCGGACGGCGGGCCGCGGGCGTGGCGCGTCCGGACGCGGCCGCCGAGCTTCATCCACTTCCAGCTCGTGCCGCTGCTGATCGAGGGGCACATGCTGGCGGACGTCGTGGCGGTGATGGGGTCGCTGAACATCGTGGCGGCCGAGCTGGACCGGTAGACGCGCGGGCGAACAGGCCCCGACGGAACGCCCGAAGCCCCGCCCCCTTGGCGGGGCTTCTTCGTTTCGGCGTCCCGTGCGCCGCGTCCGAGAACCGTCGTCCTCCGGACCCGCGGGCCCGAGAGCGCCCGGCGCGCCCGCAGAGCCCGGTCGACCGTTCGAGCCGCGACCCGGAAGGCCCGCCCGGCCGCGGGCGGGGGGAGTGCCGCGGGCGGGAGGCCGATCCCCGGTTCGGGAGGAAGCCCGGATCATGCCGCACGCCCGAACCGTTCCCAGACGAGCCGCCGCGCCGCTGCTCGCGGCCGCCGCCCTCGCCGGCGCCGCGTCCTGCTCCGAGCCCGCCCCGGAGGGGAACGGGCGGACCACGACGAGCGTGCGCGTCGTGAACACGTCGAGCGTGACGATGTACGCGGGGTTCTCGCGGTTCGACACGCGTCCGAACGGGCTTCGGGGGATGGCGGCCCAGGCCGTGCGGTCGAACGGGGAAGCGATCATCCAGGTGCCGGACCACGGGTGGGTGGTGATCGCGCAGAGCGCCGACGCCGGGGCCGAGCGGTCGTGGCAGAACCGCATCCGCGACGGCGTCACGGCGATCGAGGCGCGTGTGAACGCGAAGACCGGGCAGATCGAGGCGAAGATGAGGCGCTAGCGCGGGAGCGGGGCGGGGAAGCGGGGTGGGCGCGAAGGGCGCCGTCGCGTCCGGGTTCTGCCGCTCCGCGTTCCGCGGCCGCTCACGTCGCGGCGCGTTCGCCGAGGGGGAGGCCCTCGCGGTTGGGGGCGGGGTCGGCGGTCGCCTCGCCGCGCGGGCGGATGCCGAGGCCCTTGAGGTGCTCGTGCCACGCCTGGGTGTGCACCTCCCAGAAGTGCTCGAAGGAGTGGGTGAGGCTGAAGCGTTCCATGTAGGAGACGCCGGCCGCGCCCATGCGCTTGCGCTTCTCGGGGTCGGCGATGAGGTCGACGAGGTGGGCGACCCAGGCCTCCTCGCTCTCGGCGGGGAGGACGTAGCCGGTGTTGCCGTGGTCGACGACCTCCTGCGGCCCGCCGACGTCGGTGACGAGGCAGGGCAGGCCGGAGCCCTGGCTCTCCATGACGACCTGCCCGAGGGTGTCGGTGACGCTGGGGAAGGCGAAGACGTCGCTGGAGGCGTAGATCTGGCTGAGTTCGAGGCCGTGGCGGAAGCCGAGGAAGGTGACGTTGCGTCCGCGGAGTTCCTCGGCCATCTGCTTGCGGTAGGGCCCGTCGCCGACGAGGAGGAGTTCGGCCTTGAGCCCGCGGCGCCGGCACTCGTCGTCGACGCGCTTCCAGACGCGGGTCATGAAGGGGAGGTTCTTCTCGACGCTGACGCGCCCGACGTAGAGGACCTTGACGCGGTCGGCGAGGTGCTCGAAGCCGAGCTTCTGCCAGACGAACGGCTCGCGGTGGCTGGGGTGGAAGAGGGTGTTGTCGAAGCCGGGGAGGAGGCGGATGATGCGGTTCTCGTCCAGGCCGAGGCGGGTGAGGCTCTGCTTGTACTGCTCGGAACGGGTGAAGATCGCGCTGAAGGGCTTGTAGAAGCCGCGCATGAACTTCTCGGTCATCTTCGTCAGGCCGTGGTCGTCGAAGAGGTCGTCGACGTAGGCCGGGAAGTCGGTGTGGTAGACGCCGAGGACGGGGACGCGGAGCATCTTGGCGACGAGGAAGCCGATGCACCCGACGCCGCCGGGGGTGGAGATGTGGATCACGTCGGGCTGGTGCTTGTCGACGTGGCGGAGGATCTTCATCAGGGGGGGGAGGACGAAGTCGAGCGTCTCGTACCTGGGCATCTTGCCGGCGAAGACGGGCTCGAAGTTGTAGATGTTGGGGTAGTCGACGGGGATCGGCAGCCGCGTGGAGGTGATGACCTGGAGGTCGCGCCCGCTCTTGTGCGCCATCTCGGCGACGTTCTGGATGAACCGGCACACGCCGTTGACGTCCGCGATGGTGTCGGTGAAGAGGCTGATGCGCATGGGTCTCTCGAGGACGCTGGCTCCCGAGCCGGCCGGGCTGGTCTCGTGCTCGAAGCGCTCGACGAAGTTGCGCTCCTTGTTCTGGTGGAACAGGCTGATGAGGTAGGGGATCTGCGCGGCGTTGAGGATGGCGTAGGAGAGCGCGTGCTCGATCAGCCCGGTGGGGTCGCGCTTCTTCAGGCTCTTCATGAAGCCGGGGCTCATCGCCCGGCTGACGGCGGAGGTGAGGTCCTGCACGAAGTCGGCCATGCGCTCGTGCTCCGCGACCGGGGCGCCGCGGATCCACTCCTCCCGCTGGAGGCGGGCGTAGAGGTCCGGGTAGCGGTCGAGGACGGGCTGGAGCTCGGACCGCAGGGCCTTGAGGATCGGCAGGCTGCGGCGGCGGCGCTTGCGGGGCAGCCAGACCTTGCGGGCGACCTGGTGCGCGGCGACGGCGCGCTTCTTCGGGGCCGGGGCGTCCACGCCGGCGAAGCGCAGGAGCTTGCTCCCGATCATCCGGGCCGTGGGGCTGCGGCGGGCGTGCATCCGGTCCGCGTAGTAGTGCGCCGCGACGGTGGCGAGCTGGTGCCCGAGGAGCATGGAGTGCCCGCCGAGGCCGCCGGTCTCCGTGTCGCCGCGCATGGCGTGCCGGAAGAACTCGTGCGGGTCGGCGATCTTCCGCCGCGCGTCGGTCGGGTGGACGACGCTGTTGTGCAGCATCGTGAAGGTGCGCCCGATGTTGAGCAGGGCGTGGTCGTCGGAGCCGGCGGTGCGGCCCTTCTCCCAGGCGCGGTCCCAGACGGGGCGGAGGTCGTGCTCCCGGGCCAGGCGCTCGATGGCCGTGGGCGTCAGGCGGGCGACGAAGCGCGAGACGGCGTCGGAGAGCCCGACGGCGTGCGCGCCGTTCAGGCACTCGAAGCACTTGAAGAGCAGGGCGCACCGCTCGACGTGCCAGCGCGTCAGCCGCCCGTTCTGGACGTAGAGCGGGTGCGCGCAGGCGTGCGGGAGGTCCTGCTCCCTGAGCCAGGCCGCGAACTGGTAGATGTCCTCGCGCAGCCCGAGCCGGGCGATGTCCTCGTGCTGCTCGGGCGTGATGCCCCAGACGAGCACGTGCATGAGGCAGTGGTCCTCGGGGAAGAAGACGCTGACCTCCTCGCCGACGATGAACCGCTGGAAGCCGCGCTCGACGAGCTCCATCGCCCCGCGGATCTCGTCGTGGTCGGTGATGGTGACGAGGTCCATGCCCCGCGCCATCGCCTGGTCGAACACCTTCTCCGGGGGGGAATAGCACTCGGGGCAGTTGATGACCTCCAGCGCGCGGTTCAGCGGGCGGCTGGAGGCGTAGGAGTGGCAGTGCGCGTCGATGCGGGTGACGTTGGCGAAGTTCTCCCCGACGGAGATCGCCGCGGCCTCGTACGCCTCGTGCCGCCCCCACGGGTCGCGGGCGTCGAGCGTGCGGCCGAGGGAATAGCCGTGCCCGTGGGAGCGGTCGGCGTCGTGGGCCGCTTCGCGGGGCTCGCGCGCCGGGAGGCGCGGACCCGTCTGCGTGCTGTCCGTCGGGTGGTGCATGGTTCCGCCGGGCGGCCTTCGCCCCGGGGAGCGTAGCCGATGGACGGCGGAAGAATGCGGGCGGGCGGGCTGGATGGAGGAGGTGGGGTGTGGGGGCGGGGAGGTGGTCACGGCGGTCGTGTGTGCTTTGATTGAGCCGGTCGCGCGCCGCGGAGGGGCTCGTGCGATCGGCCGGGCGCTCCTTCGGAACGGCGGCCGGATATTTGCGCACACCGAGCGGCGGTCCGGCGCAGCCCGCGGCGCATCGAGCGTGGCTCGGGCGTCGATCGTGATCCGGCAGTACGCGAGTGCGCCGGCGCGCACGCCGTCGCGGCCGTCGCCTGCGCGGCGCTGGCGACCTCTCGAGCGGCATCGGCACGTGCGCCGGCCGACCCGCTGCGGCGCGGACATCCGGGCGGCGCCAACGGAAAAGGCCTCCCGACGGAGAGGCACCATCGGGAGGCCCGCAGGGGATGACACGCACACACATCCCTGTGTCCCGACGGCCCTCGGGGCCCCCGCCGGGACGCGCACACACACGCACCACCACTGTGCAAATCGCCCGGCGGTTTGACGACCCGCCGC
>CAYMFP010000128.1:0-8552 GCA_964389385.1 uncultured Phycisphaeraceae bacterium
CGATGATGCCGGGGGCGCGGATGCCGTCGTCGTTGGTGAGCAGGAGCTTCATGAGGAGGGGAGGGTAGGTGGCGAAGGCGCGGGCGTTGCTTGCGCGGCGGCTGCGGGCACGCGCCGGAGGCAGAGGAGCAGCCCGATCGGGCTCAGCAGGGCCCAGCTCGCGCTGCCGCTCCAGTCTCGTCCCGGATAGTGCAGGAACGGTCCGGCGGCGTCGATGAGCCCGCCGAAGACCATGAATCCGCCCGTGACGGCGAAGGCGATGCCCGCCGCGAGCATCGGGCGCCGGAGCGACCACGGGCGCAGCCCCATGAACCAGGCGAGGGCGCCGAACATCGCGAACGGCGCGGCGAAGAACAGCTCCAGGTCCCACGGAGCGTGCAGAGAGGTCGCCTGCCCGGAGAGCCGGCGGGCGGCGACGAAAGCAAAGAGGTGCGCGAGTGGCAGCACGCAGGCAGCCGGGGTCAGGAACGCCAGGCCCCGCCACGCACGGCCCGCGTACCGCTGTCGCACGCCCGGCCGTCGGGCATCGCCTCCCGCCCCGGCGTCAGCGTCTGCGGCGGCCGTGTTCGGAACGAACTCGATCGGCCCGCGCGCCAGGATCCACAGGAACAGGCCGAGTTGAAACGCGATGCAACCCGGCATGGTTGCGTGTCCTCCTCGCGGGAGCCTACCACACCCACAGCTCGCGCCGGATCGCCTGCCCGAGGTCGGGCGTGAGCCAGCGGAAGCCGGCGTCGGTCAGGCGGCCGGGGACGGCGCGGGCGCTCGCGAGCAGGGCTTCGTCGACCATCGCCCCGAAGGCGGCGCGGAGGAGCGGGGCCGGGGCGCGGGGCCCGCTCCAGGGCGGGCCGACGGCGCGGGCGAGCGTGCGGTGGAAGGCGATCGCGCGGACGGGCTCCGGCGCGAGCGCGTGCACCACGCCCGTCATCGAGGGCTCGAAGAGGCAGAAGAGGATCACGCCGAGGAGGTCGTCGAGCGCGATCCACGGCCACCACTGCCGCCCGTCGCCGAGCGGGCCGGCGACGCCGGCGCGGTAGGCCGGGAGCATCGTTCCGAGGACGCTCCCCTTCGGGCCGAGCACCATGCCGATGCGCAGGCGGACGGTGCGCACGCCGGCCTCCTCGGCCGGGCGGCTCGCTTGCTCCCACGCGCGGGTGACGCCGGCGAGGAAGCCGGCGCCGAGCCCGCCGCCGGGGGCGAGGGGCTCGCGGTCGTCGGCCGGTGCGGCCAGATCGGAAGGGATGCCGGAGATGCCCGAGGCCTGGATGAACGCCGCGGGCGGGCGGGCCATGCGGGCGAGGGCTTCGGCGAGCAGGCGCGTCGGGCGTTCGCGGCTGTCGTGGATCTCGCGCCGGCGGCGCTCGTTCCAGCGCCCGGCGGCGATGTTGCGGGCGGCGAGGTGAACGACCGCGTCGACGCCGGCGGCCCGCAGACGCTCGGCGAGGGCGGGGGCCTCGTCGCGCGGGTCGGCGTAGGGGCGCCAGGGGAGTTCGAGCGTGCCGTCGGGCCGCGGGCCTGCCTCGCCGCGGACGAGGCGGACGACGCGGTGCCCCCCGCCGGTCAGGAAGGGGACGAGCGGAGCGCCGATGAAGCCGTGGCTGCCGGTGACGGCGACGGTGAGCTTCGGGCGGTCCTCGTACCGCGCGTGCCGTTCGACGTCGGCCCGGGTGCGGTCGTGGCGGAAGGCGAACATCCGCTCGAGCCGGGCCCGGACGAGCGGGAGCGCGGGGCGGGCGAGGCGCCCGAGCGGGAGCTCGTACGCGACCTCGTCGCGGAGGATGGAGCCCGCGCCGGGGCGCCCGCGGTCGCGGGCGTCGATGAAGCGGTGGGTGTGGCGCCAGCTCCGGAAGGGCCCGTGCACGGCGGTGTCCTCGAACGCGTGCCCTTCGGCGTAGCCGCGGTGCTCGGCGAGCCAGCGGAGGCGGAGGGGGCCCTTGCGGAGGACGATCTCGAGCCGTGCGCCGTCGCCGATCGGCGTGCCGGCGCCGGGAGCGCCGGGCGGGGCGGGGGTGCGGGCGACGACGCGCATGTCCTCCCACGGCGGGACGAGGCGCTCGAAGGCTCCCGGGCGCTCGTGCCAGCGGGCGAGCAGCTCGCGCGGGGCCGCGATCGGCGTCTCTCGGAGCAGTGCCGGCACGCGGCGGGGGTTCGCCGCCCGGCGTGGGGGGATGCGGGGCGTCAAAGACACGGGGCCCGCGTGCGCGGGCCCCGTGGGCGTGCGTTCGGATATCGCCGGGCTGGGTCCGGCGGGTGGGGCTGAGCGGGTGGGGCTCAGCGGCGGCGGCGGGCGGCGGCGAGGGCGCCGAAGCCGGCGAGGGCGAGGGCGCCCGGGGCCGGGACGACGTAGGTGCCGAAGGGGAAGCCGGTCTGGCCGACGTTGGTGGTGCCGTCGGTGACGTCCAGGGCGCTGAACGTCCAGTCGGCGATGTTGAAGGTCGTGCTGGGGCCGGCGCCGTCGACGCGGTAGGCCCAGCCGTCGGTGTACTCCCAGGCGAGGCCGGTGGCGTCGACGCCGATCTCGCCGAAGACGTCGACGGCGACGCCGTTGAGGGTGAGGGCGATGGCGTCGTCGCCGTTGAAGTTCGGGCCGCCGCCGATGAAGTTCGCCTCGAAGCCGAAGTAGGAGGCGAACGCGGCGGCGTCGGTGGAGACGTAGAGGAAGGTGCCGGCGGCGGCCGAGCCGGAGAAGACGGTGCTCCCGCCGTTGTTGCTCGACGAGCCGTTGTTGTAGCCGAGCAGGCTGTAGCCGCTGAGGTCGGCGATGTCCTGCGTGACGTAGAGCTCGACGGCCTTGGGGAGGCCGCCGGAGAGCCCGCCGTCGATGACGCCGGTGATGATGATCTGGCCCGAGGCGGCGGCCGCGAGGCCGGCGACGGTCAGGACGCTGGCGGTCTTGAGCATCTCAATCTCTCTTCAAATCCCGATGGATCGCAGCGCCGCCGCGCGGCGCGTCTGGCGTAAGTATGGTCGCGACGGCCGCCCGCGTCGAGGGGAGAGGGCCGGAAGCCCGCGAAAACCAGCGGTCTTCGCGGAATCTGAAAGCCCCGGGGCTCCGCCGGGACGCGGCGCGGCGTGCGCGGGGGGCGGCCCCGGCGGCGGGCGTGGGCGGGTTCTCGGACGCACACGCCGCGCCCCCGGCCCCGGAGCATGGAAAGCGGGGGGAGCTTTACCGGTTGCGCCGGCGTCTCGCCGGGTTCCCGGACGGCGGGGAGCCCTCGACAGGGGAAGCGCGCCGGCGCGCGCAGGACGCGGCTGTAGATTGCCGGTCCCGCGCCCGGCGTCGCCGGGGCAGACAGAGGAGGAACGAGAGATGAAGCACGCGCTCACCATGATCGCCCTCGGCGCCCTCGCGGCCGGCGCCTCCGCCAACCTGCTCGCGTACCACAGCGTGAACACCCCGGGATCCCTGGATCCCTCGTTCGTGGCCGACGGGATCACGGCGACCACGCTCTCGCGCGGGCCGGGCCTGCTCTACGACGACGACTGGCCGACGTACGCCTCGATCGGGCTGGACTCGCTCAACCTCGAACAGGCCCGGACGAAGGGGGACTACCTGAGCTTCGCCTTCACCGTCGACGCGGGGCACGAAGCGACGCTGACGACGATGGGCCTGCGGTACGACCGCAACCTCCACGGACCGCTGAACGCGGGCGTCTACGTCTCGCTCGACGGGTTCGCGACGGAGGCGCTCGTGCACGCGGGAACGCTCGAGACCACGGCCGGGGAGACGCACACGGGGATCGACCTCTCCTTCCTCGGGTCGGGGATCAGGGGGACGGTCGAGTTCCGCATCTACCTGTACGGGCTGACGGACTGGACGCTGGCGAGCTTCGACATCGAGAACGCGCCGGAACTCGGGGGGAACGCGCTGGTGATCGACGGGACGGTCGCCGCGCTGGCCGTGGTCCCGGCGCCCGCGGCGTGCGGGCTGGGGCTCGCGGGGCTGGGCGGGCTGGCGGCGCGGCGCCGGCGCGCGTGAGCGGGCTCCGGAAACGCGGCGAGCCCGCGGGCGGCGTGCTCGGTCGCGCCGCCCGCGGGCTCGTGCGTGGTTCGGGCTCGGGGGGTCAGGCCATCATCGTGGCGGCCGAGGGCTGGGCCTCGATGTAGCGGGTGTGGACGTCGAGGTAGTGCTTGCGGTAGATGGCGTCGATCTCCTCGGGGGCGGGGAACTGCCTGCTGAAGCCGGGCTTCTCCTCGTCGAGGGTGGACTCGGCGGCCTTGACGAGGTGGGCCAGCAGGGTGCGCGGATCCTCGAGGCCGACGGCGACGCGGGTGGTGGTGGGGGTGATGCCGGCGTCGAGCAGGGCCTGGCGGCTGAGCTCGGAGTGGCTGGTGATCGCGGGGCAGAGGACGATGGTGTTGGGGGTGCCGAGGCTGACCTGGTGCCCGAAGACGGGGTCGAGGCAGTCGAAGAAGCGCTCGAAGGTGACGCGGCTGAAGATCGGCTTGGCGTTCGGGTCGTTCTTCGTGTCGCCCTCGAAGTCGAAGGTGAAGAGGGGGGCGGGGAGCCCGAGGTAGAGGCACTTCTCGCGGACGGGGGCGTTCGGGTTGCCCGGGGCGGCGGGGCAGTTGACGTTGATCTCGGGGTGGCGTCCGAGGGCCTCGGCGAGGGTGAGGGTGTTGATGCACTTCTGGAGCATCCGCGTCTCCAGGGTGTGCATGCCGTTGATGACCTCGAAGCTCTTGTCGGCGTCGAGGAAGGCGCCTTTGACGTAGTAGACGTTCCAGAAGAGGGTCTCGTCCCAGTTGAAGACGCGCTCGGTGCCGTCGACGTCGCGCCCGGGCATGCTCTCGTGCTTGCCCATGAACATCCGCTCGTTGCGCCCGATGACGACGCCGGCGGTGGTGGAGCCGTGCCCGGAGATGTCCTTGGTGTAGGAGTGGATGACGAAGTCGGGGCGCTCGATCGGGTTCTCGCGCTGCAGCGGGCGGTGGAGGAAGGGCGTGCCGACGGTGGAGTCGCAGATGACGGTGAGCTTGCGCTCGTGGGCGAGGCGGCAGATCTCGGGCACGTCGAGGACGTAGCCGTGCGGGTTGCAGGGGCTCTCGATGTAGACGTAGATCTGGCGCCCGTTCCGCAGGCGGTCGGCGTACTTCTCCTGCGTGCGCTTGAGCGCGGCGGCGAAGGCCTCGCCGTCGTACCCGTCGAAGAACTCGACGCCGACGTTCAGGTTGCTCGGCTTGGCGAACCAGTCGTGCATGAGCTGGTACGTGCCGCCGTAGACGTTGCGGCTGGCCAGGATGATGTCCTCGTGCCCGACGAGGTGGCTGAGCACGCAGTCGACGGCGGCCATGCCGGAGTTGAAGTTCCAGGCGAAGTACTCGCCGGCGTACGGGCCGCACTCGACGTCGACGATGTGGTTGGCGAGGCTGACGTTGGTCGGGTTGAGCAGGCGCGAGTAGACCTCGTGCAGCAGCTCCTTGCCCTGGAAGGCGTCGTCGACCCACTCGGCGCAGGCGTAGATGTACGTCGCGGTGCGGGTGATGACGGGCTTGGCGCTGAACAGCGCCGTCACGTTGTCGAAGACCGGGTAGGGGCCCTTGCGGCTCCGGGTGCTGGGCGAGTCGATCAGGCTCTGGTAGTTCTTGCGGAGGGGGGTCTGGAGGTTGTCGAGCAGCTTGGCGAGCTGGAAGCAGAGGAACTTCTGGGCGGCGAAGCGGCTGATGCGGTCCTCGCGGGGCAGGTCGCGCAGCTCGGCGAGGCCGAGGTCCCACATCCGCTTCAGGTCGACGTTGGCGCCGTAGAGGCGCTCGGCGAAGCTGGCGAGGCGGCGCCCGTACTCGGTCTCGGGGTCGACGCCGAAGTGCCGGAGCTGCTCGCGGGCGAGGTCGGGGATCGAGCGGGCCTCGGAGGTCTTGCGCCGGGGGCTGATGTGCCTGGCCGTCTCGAGGTCGGTCCGCCCGTCGGGGGGGAGGGTGTGGGTGGGCTGGGGAGAGACGTGGTGGCCGTCCGCGGCGGGCGTCTGGGTGCTCATGAGGGTCCCTCGGGTTGGATCGGTGCGCGGGCGATGGTAGGGGAAACGGGGCGCGCCAACCGGAATATGCGCCGGGCGGGGCGGGGGAACGCGGGAGGCGGGCGTTCCGGGCCGCCGGGGGTGAGGGGCGGGACGGGGTGGGGTGGGGTGAGCGTGTGGGGGCGTTTCCGCGTCGGGGTGTTCCGGCGGCGCCGGATGGCCCCTGGTTTCGGTGGATCGCCTCCCGCCGCTCCCGCCCTTCCCTCCCGCCTGTCGATCCGATAGAGTCCGCCGGACGCATGGTGCGCCGGGCGGTGGAGCCCGGACCAGACCGCCCTTCGATGGAAGACTCGGATCGACCTTCCGACGAACCTCCCCGAGCCCGATCGTCCGAACCTCCAGCGGGATCCGCCCGCGCGACGACGGCTCCCGAGGCTCCCTCCCCCGCCGGGCTGCAGATCGACGTGATCGACGCCGCCGGGCTCCCTGACCGCAGCACCGGTTGGCTGGGCGATCGGCTCGCCGAGGCCGCGGGCGTCCTCGGGTGCTCCGGGGAGCTGCGCGTGCGCCTCGTCCGCGACGCCGAGATGGCCGCCGCCCACGCCCGGTACTCCGGGGTCGAGGGGACGACGGACGTGCTGACGTTCGACCTGACCGAGGGGGGCTCGGCCCGGGGCGAGCCCGTGGACGCGGACGCGCTGGTCTGCGTCGACGAGGCGGCCCGCGGGGCCGCGGAGGCCGGGCACGGCCTCGACCGCGAGCTGCTGCTCTACGCGCTGCACGCTTTGCTGCACTGCCTCGGGCACGACGACGTGACGGAGGAGGGCTTCGAGCGGATGCACGCCGAGGAGGACCGGATCCTGGAGCGGATCGGCGTCGGGCGGACGTTCGCCCCGCGGGGCGACGGAGGGGCGGCATGAGCGTTCCTCCGTGGCTCTGGGGGCTCATCGCGTGCGTGGCGTGGCTGCTCGGGGGCCTGCTGTCGACGCTGCAGAACTGCCTGTACGCGTCGGGGCGGGGGATGCTCGAGCAGATCGCGCAGCGGCACAACCGCCCGCGGGGCATGCAGCGGGTGGAGGCGATCCTCGACGACATCGAGGGGCACGTCACGGCGATCGCGCTGCCGCGGATCGTCCTGAACCTGCTCTGCGTGGTCGCGACGGTGCTCTGGATCCGCGACCTGCGCGGCAGCGGGAGCACGGACGTCGTGGACGTGCTCGCGGGGATCCTGACCGCGGCGGTGTTCATCTGGCTGGCGAGCATGGCGGTCCCGCTCTCGATCGCCGAGCACGCGGCCGAGCGGACGGTCTACGCCTGGGCGAGCCCGATCCGCCTGTGGCACACGGTGATGGCGCCGTTCCGGCACGTCTTCGGGTTCACGAACGAGGTGGTGCGGCGGCTCGCCGGGGGCACGCAGCGGACGCCGCAGGACGAGCTGGAGCTGGAGCTCGCGGCGGTGATGGAGGAGCACCACGGGGAGGGGAACATCGACGAGACCGAGCGCGACATGATCGAGGCCGTGGTCGAGTTCCGCACGACGACGGTCGAGCAGATCATGACGCCGCGGACGGAGGTGGAGGCGTTCGAGTACTCCGACGACCTGGAGAAGGTGAAGCGCCTGATCGAGGAGAAGGGGCACTCGCGGATCCCGGTGTACGAGGAGAACCTCGACCACCTGGTCGGGATGCTCTACGCCAAGGACCTGCTGCGGTGGATGGTCTCGGACGCGGCGCAGCGGGGCGACCCGTTCGTCCTGCGGGACCTGCTGCGCCCGGTGACGTTCGTCCCCGAGACGAAGACCGTGCGCGAGCTGCTGAGCGAGCTGCTCGCGGCGAAGGTGCACATCGCGGTCGTGATCGACGAGTACGGGGGCACGTCCGGGCTGGTGACGATCGAGGACATCATCGAGGAGGTCTTCGGCGAGATCCAGGACGAGTACGACCCGGTCGACGAGAACGAGGGGACGGTGATCATCGACCTCGCGGCGCGCGAGGCCGTCATCGACGCCCGCTGCCCGATCCACGAGGCGAACGACCGGATCGAGGACCTCGGGATCGAGCTGCCGGAGAGCGACGACTACGACACGGTCGGCGGGTTCGTGGTCGTCACGCTCGGGCGGATCCCGCAGCCGGGCGAGTCGCTCACGCAGGAGGGCGTGCTGGTGCGGGTGCTCGAGGCCGAGCCGAACCGCGTCGTGCGCGTCGCCGTGCGCGCCGCCACGGACGAGGACCGGACCCGGGCCGCCGAGCCGCAGAGCGCCGACGCGCCCGAGCCGGAGCCCGCGGCCCGCGACCGCTGAGCCCGACGGGCGTGGGGCGGCCGGGACCGGGCATCGCCGCGGCGTCCCGCCCGGGGTTGCCGGGTTCCCGCACGGCGCGGAGCCGGGGGCGTTGCCCGTCACCTCCCGGCGCGAAATCCGGCGTTCTGCTTCCCAAGCAGGCGCCGGCCGCGCACCCGTGAGGCAGCGGGGCGGCGGCCGGAGGCACGCCATGAGCCAGGCCGACATCCCCCGCGTGATCTACGTCCGCGACACGTCCAACACCGCCGGGCTCGTGGGGTTCATCCTGTCGCTGCTCGGGATCCTCGGGACCTGCGGGC